>NZ_JAVRBQ020000095.1:0-11547 GCF_034531215.2 Nostoc sp. ChiSLP03a | reverse complement strand
CGCTCATGGGGGAAACCCCCAAGACCGCGCTGGCTCCCCTTATAAAGGGGGGAACCAGAAAAACATATCAAAGTCCCCCAATTTATCGGGGGATTTAGGGGGATCTAGATATGTGTAACTTCACATTAAATTGGTATTAGGTGGTAAATCTCGCAGTTTTTTCCTGAGCTGAGGGAAAAAGTGAGTAGGGATATTTGCTTTGCCTTGCACATCTCCAATGCGTTTTGTTATTTTCAAAGACTGATTGAAAAGTGCGTAGGCGTGGCCCGTCGTAGACATCGCTCGGCATAAGATCCTGATTCTGTCATTTAAATTGCTATCAAAATTCATTAACGAAATAAACCAGAACGATTGCGATCGCTTCATCCACATCCCCTTTTTTAGCGTAGATACCTGCCAGACAATGCAATGTCGCCGCTTTGCCTTGGACATCTCCAATGCGTTCTTCTATTTCCAAAGACTGATTGTAGAGTGTAATCGCTTCATCCACATCCCCTTTGTTGGCGTAGATACCTGCCAGTTGGTGCAACGTCGCCGCTTTGCCTTGGACATTGCCAATGCGTTCTTTTATTTCTAAAGACTGATTGTAAAGTGCGATCGCTTCATCCACATCTCCTTTGTTGGCGTAGATATATCCCAGATTGTGCAACGTCGCCGCTTTGCCTTGAACATTACCAATGTCTTCTTCTATTTCCAAAGACTGATTGTAGAGTGCGATCGCTTGATCTACTTCCCCTTTGTTGGCGTAGATACCTGCCAGTTGGTGCAACGTCGCCGCTTTGGTTTGGACATTACCAATGCGTTCATTTATTTCCAAAGACTGATTGTAAAGTGCGATCGCTTTGTCCCATTCTCCCAAATCATCATATATCCAACCCAGATTGTGGAGAACGCTGGCTTTGATTCCTGCTAAATTTTCATCTTCTTCAGTCAACTTCAAAGCTTTTAATAGAAAATCTTGTGCTTTTTGTACCTCACCAATACTCCTGTAAGCAACCCCTAACTCCTGCAAAACAGTAATGCGGGTACGTACATCTGTTGATTGTTCCATTAGCAAGCGCTCAAGTAAATCAATCCGCTCTTGCCTTTCTGGTAAATCTAAACTTCCAATTATTCTCTCGGACTGAATAGTTTTTTCAATAGCCAACTCTTGAGTAGACTTGACTGTTTGAAAATAAAATACTCCTTTTCTCCATGCCCAAAAATCTGGAGCATACTTTGCTAAACGTGTTAGGGCATGATCTGGCAGAAATATCAGTATAGGGTGAGGAACACTATTAGTAAAAGCGTCTCGGACAAAGTTCAAGTCTTGTAGTACAGAGGGATATTCTCCAGATAAACCAATGGACTTTTCTAATTCGATAACAATTAAAACTAATTTTTTATCTGGTTTTAAATGAATTTCTTTTAAATCACGAATAATCTCATCCCTTAAAAAACGTAAATTAGGGTCGGCAAAATTGAGAATTTCAAACTGAATATCATGACATCGAGGATGATTATCCAGGATTTCAATTAAAGTATTTCTATCTTCTGCAAAGTTAACAGCAACAAACCCAATCGTTAACTGAGTGTCAGCAAAGTCAATAAAGGTTAACAATTCCGCTAATGACTGCTGATTTATTTGCACAAAAGTTTCTTTTGCTAAATTCAACTCAGGGGTTACTTGTGGTTGATTTGACTGCTTCTTGGAAAGCATGGATTTGCCTCACAACTGGATTAACATAGTTCCAGCGATTTTTGCCGTTGTACTCAAAAACCCAAAGATTGAACAGCATTAATCTGCCGATTTCATCTTTAGAAACATCTTTGTTAAGATATACCGCAGCCAAAGCAGAATAGTATTCTGTTGATATACTTCGCTCAAAATTAAACTGCTCTTGTTTAATCGCATAAGTAATATCATCAACAGTAACTTTTTCATGCTCGCGAGTTGCTGCTGTAATAAATGCTTTTGATGCTATTTGCATCAATTGACGGATGTGACCGCCGCTTGCTTTTGCTAAATCTACCAATAGTTTACGCGATTCAAACACTGCGTCTACTTCAACTCTTTGTTCAATTAAACTCGTAATTGCTGTTATCCCCTCATCATTATAATCTAGCTCGTTTTTGTCTTTTTCAAACTCATATATGTTGACCATCGGCACAATATTAGGTGTGTCAAAAGTGTTACCCAAATTATTTTCCGAATAAACTATAGAAATTGGCGCTGTATAGATAATCGTACAATGTAGGCTTTGTAATTGAAATGCAGAATCACAAAATAAATGTTTAGCTACATTCGGAGGCACTCTATCTAAGTTATCAAAAATAGTTAAAAATCCTTTTTCGTATTCAGGATATTTTGATTTAAGCTTGACAAAAGCATCACCCAACAACAAATTTATATCTGCTTGTAAACGACCAATATCTTTTTGCAAATTCTGACGAACTGTCTTTCTTTGTTTGTCAGCACCTTTAATTTGAGCTTGTATTTTACTCAATAGCTTTGAAATAAAGGGAATCTTTATTCCTGCTTCTGCCTCAGCACCGATACTTACTGACCTTTCAACTGTTTGTTCAGTTTCTTGAGTAATTTCTTTAAACCAAGACTCAAAATTATTTAAAAGTTTGGCATCAAAATTTAATTCTGATGCGTATAGTACATCAGCAACTTTTTTAATAATTACCAAATATAAATCTGTATATTCTGCATCTAATATATCTAGTTCAGCGTCGGCTTCTATATAAATAACCTTATATTGAGATTCCCATTCTTGCTGAATCTTCCTTAATTCTGTACTTTTACCGCATCCCCGATGTCCAGTAAATAAAAGGCTACAAAATTCTGCGGGTTCCAGAAAACTTAAGCGAGTTTTAATAGTATTAATTGCCTCTGTCTTGCGAACTTTTGATAAATTAACATAATAACGTTCAATGTCTTTATTACTCACTAGAGGAGCTACATCACAAACACGAAAAGCAGCTTTAAGGGTATTAGCACGATTAGCGGGTAAGGAACTCATTAGGTATTATTTATATAAAGAATTTATATATATTACAGCAGCAAAATCTTAAAGCTTCTAGGCGTTAGAGAACTTTTAGAAATCACTAGCGCTCAACCAGAAGTATTGAAGTGGTAGTATGTTCAGGAATACCTGACGTTAGATTACCAACAGAATTGTATAATGTCTCTTGCTCCTTGGCGAGGTGCGATCGCTCATGCACTCTATCGCAACCGCAGCCTTGTTTATGCCCGTTACCTGCAACTAGCAACGCTACAAGCGAATGGTCGTCCCGCTAATCGTACTCTAGTATTTCGCGGCTTTTTAGAAGATACAAACCAGTTAAAATTTATCACCGATAACCGTAGCGCCAAAACCGATCAGATACAGCAGCAACCTTGGGCAGAAATTTGCTGGTACTTCCCCAATACACGAGAACAATTTCGCATCACTGGTTGTTTGGCCCTAATAAGCAGTAATGATTCTGACCAGGTTTTACAGCCAGCCCGGATCGCTATGTGGCAAGAATTAAGTGATGCGGCGCGTTTACAGTTTGCTTGGCCGCATCCTGGTAAACCCAGAGTTGAAAACCCAGAAGCTTTTGCACCACCAGCACCCGAACCTATGCAGCCAATGCCTAATTTTTGTCTACTGCTACTCGATCCGGTGCAGGTCGATCATTTAGAATTACGCGGTGAACCACAAAATAGAAGGTTTTACCAGCGTGATGAAAATCAAGAGTGGTTTTGTGAAGAAATTAATCCTTGAACAATCTTTTCAAATTAAGGAAGAATCTCGACAACTGTACCTTTTTGTACCCATTGATATAGTTCATCTACATCTTTGTTTTTCAGGGAAGGACAACCCAAAGTCCAATTATAGCGATCGCTAATCATGTTATCTCTGCCCACAGGGACACCATGTATCCCAACTTCGCCCCCAATAGGAATATGCCAAGGTAACTTACCACTAGCTTTTGCCTGAAAATACTTTCGCCAAGATCGGGTATTGGGATAGTCAAGCCATAGGAACTTCGACCATTGTGGGTGAGGATAAAGGTCTTTGATTTGCAGAATACCTTCTGGAGTTTTGCTGTCACCCTCTGCTTGTTTGTCGCCAACGGGGTTAGTACCAAAAACTACAGGGTAAGACTTGAGCGGTTTTAGATCATAGTACAGGGTTAGCCTGTGTCTGGATTTTTCAATTAAAAGAGAAATTTTCTTATTGTTATTGGCTGTAGTAACTAATTGCTCAAGAGGTTGGTCGTAATTCAATAATTCGTCTTTGGCTAAGGGAGTATGAAGTTGTGGTTCAGGCTGACAATATTGAAAACACAATACCTGAGTAATTTGCCCCACAGGCATCATTAATCCTAGCCGAACTAATAGTAAATAGAATAAAGAGCCACTTATCAGCACTAGAAGAATTATTAGTATCTTCTGACGATGCAAATGAGTTTTGCTGGGTGGCTCTTTTGTCATTGCCTCAGATTTGTCGCAGCTAAATAGAATTAGACAAAAGTGCAGATTAATTCTTTAAATACCTGCACCATCTAGAAACTCCTGTATTGCCTTATCTTTAAGGCTGCACACAGGAGCATCTTGGGATAAATCAGCTTGCTTAGAAGCTACACAACCTACTAACACAGGAGTTTTTTCTGAAGAATTGGTGCGCTGAAGAGTTTGTATTTGTTCTTCCAGCGCTTCAATCCGGTCTACTAAAGCACGAATTACTTGAGCTTCTGAATCTGGTAAGTTATTGTGTTCAAGAGGTGAAACCCGAACTCCAGAACGATACATAATGCGTCCAGGCACACCTACCACAGTACAGTCTGAAGGCACATCTCTGAGAACCACAGAACCAGCACCAATACGGACATTATTGCCAATTTGGATATTGCCCAGTACCTTAGCTCCAGCCCCAACTACGACGTTTTCACCCACAGTAGGATGGCGTTTGCCACATTCTTTACCAGTACCCCCAAGGGTGACACCTTGATAAATTAGAGCATAGTCTCCGACGATCGCAGTTTCACCAATTACTACACCCATGCCGTGGTCAATGAACACACTTTGCCCAATTGTTGCACCAGGGTGGATTTCAATTCCAGTAAAAAACCGAGCCAAGTGGGAAATCAGGCGCGGAATAAAGGGAAGACCAACACTATACAGCCAGTGAGCCAGCCTATGGAATAACAAGGCTTGCAAACCAGGGTAACAAAATAAAACTTCCAACCAGTTACGGGCAGCTGGGTCACGTTCAAATATGATACGAAAGTCAGCACGCAGTATAGATAGCACGAGATAGCACCCTCGGAAAGCACAACAAGCTACTCTCCCATATTATCCTCTCAGGTGTTACACCTAAAAATTGGGCATGGAGAATGGGGCATTGGGCATTATTTATTAATCACTTAACTCCTAACTCTAACTCCTAACTCCTAATTCAGCACTCTCCACTTCACTGCTGCTCCACTTTCAAAGTATAATCACGCTTGACTCCAGGATTAAATGTACCTACCCAAATCCGATAGGTGCCCTTTTTCCAGTCGCGATCGCTAACGCTAGCATCTTTACTTTTGCCAGTATCATCGCCGCAACGAATTGTTGTTTTATCTGGGCCTTGGATGATTAAAGTGGTATCGTTGTTGTTGCTATCAACTTGGATTGTTAGCTGAGGAAAGTCTTTTTCCAAAACCATAATGTGATCTGGTTTGGAATCGGCAAAGCCAATGCAAGCTTTTTGATCCCGATCGCGGTTACTTATGGCAGACAATGAGTAAGAACCACCTGTAAACCCCTGTACTGTTCCTTGTGCTGAATCAAAGTTTGTTGATAAATTCAAAGTGGCAAAGTTTGCTGTCTGTGCGATTGCAGGGGTAGCTGTAATGGCGGTAAGTATAGCCAACAGCCAACCGCCGCGAAACTGAAGTCGGGGGCGACAGTATTTCATAGCAGCCCTCCAACAGGCTTTTAAATAAGTAGTGATATATACATATTCTAATAAAAAAATTCCAGTGAAATTTCAGTTGGTTGTGCCACAATCAAATGTGCCACAGTTGATGTTTTTGAAAGTGGACTGTTAATTGCTTGGTTATTTCTGGATCTAGACATCAACATTAAATCACTCTCGTTGATAGTAGGCCATTTTGGCAATCAAGCGATTAATTAGTAAATCATACAGAATATCTACCTAAATACTATGGGGGAAGAAAGTAGAGGAGGGAAAAAATTCTTTTCCCTCCTCTAGTTTGAGCTTTTATGAAAATCTCACGAATTATGGAGTTTGAAGAAGACACCACCTTTAAGCGATCGCGTGTCAGTTCCATAACTACTGACTGTGAGCGATTGCAGGTTGTTAAAAAATGGTTTAGCTAAAACTTCCACTAGTTTGAGAATCGGTACTTGACGCTCTAACAAATTCTGGCTCTTTGTCCAATCGAGATATACATAACCTTGGTTTGGTAGGGGAATTGCCGCGATACTATCTTTGAAATTAGGATTGTCAATTATGGAATTATCCTTGGTTGTGAGAATTTCATCGATCGTCTCCAAGTCAGACGCGAAAATTTCGTAATTTCCTAAAGTTGTGTGCAATCCCCGCACTTTTGTTTCAATGCTGAAAGATTCTCCTTCTTTGACATCACTTTTTTTTGTTGCTGTGGTTAACTCTGTCCAAGCAGAGATTTTTTGCTTGGACAGAGTTAAGAAATTAATACTGAGTCCATTGGCTGAGGCGATCGCATCTAAACGAGCAACACCTTTTTCTACACCCTCGGATTTTTCTACTACAAAAATCCAATGAGGAGTTGTTTGCTCTTTTGCAGGTAACAATGCTATGGCATATTCTCCTTGTACCCAGCTAAAAATATCCTCTGGTAAGTTTATACCCCAGCGTTTTTGAACATCTGCCAAAGGTTTTGCTAATCGAGAAACCACATCTTCCTCAGAACCATATATAGTTGCTGTTGCTTGTTTCCAAAGTTTGGCTAAATCGCTGTCAGCCAAGTTACTCAAATTCGAGCCGGAAATTGCTAAACCTGCGGATGCTGGAACATACTGCAATGCTCCCACAGGTTTAGATAGTGGTGCAGATGGAGGGACAATTTCCGATGAAGTCAAAATGGTGGTTTCTGCTAGCAATCCTTGGGGATTCAACACTAAAGATATGATTTGACTGTTATAAAGTTGTTCTGGTAACTCTAACCCTTGCCATTTTGCGACGATGGGAAGATTCAAGAAAGCTACAGCTAATCCCCCTTTGAGTCGTTCTTTGGTAGCTTTTTGGTATTCGGATGAGCTAGTTAAATTCAGATCGGGCGCTTGGACGTTATTGATCGCATCTCTTAGTACTTTCGGATCGTTGGCAAATAAGACGAAGCCTTCACCGACAACAGCACCAGCAAGCAAATCTTGTTCTGGTTGAGAATTGTCAGAAATCAGCTTTACACCTTTATATTGTTCAACAGCTAAGTTTGCACCAGCTAAGGCTCGTTTAGAAAACAACAATTCGACAAACTCGCGGCTTTTCTCTGGTTGCTTGGTTGCTAGTGCTAACAGATATCCTGGTTGCTGTCCGTTTTCTGGGTCGCGATCGATATCTAAGCTAGTTATAGCTAATGTAATTTCGTCCCCTAACCAGGGTTGAATGTCTTGTTTGTAATCTATGCCACTCTTGGCGAATAAACTGGTTTTGAGTTTAGATAGTTCCTCTTCGCGCTCCAACGCCTGCAAACGGTCAGGATTGGTCAATAATGAAACCATTGCAGGAGAAAGTTTCGACACGAATATGGCTGCACCAGGCCCAGAGCTAGAAGCAATGAGATTAGCCGGACTTTTAGCGAAAAACCAGTAAAAGCCTGCGATCGCAATTACTAGCAGGGCGATCGCCCCAGCGACGATAAAACCGATGAATGAACGTTGCCTATTCACATTAAACCTATTAAAAAAGACGATTTACAGCCATTTAAGCAGAAAGCCTAGCAGAATTAATCAACCCTCTTGAGAATGGATACTCATGCAAAGGCAAAGATTTTCTGCCACCATAAATAGGATTAGGACTGTTTATCGGGAATTCTTTTAGTCAACCCATGAACCAAATTAGTGTAGAAGAACTGGCGCAACGTCTTTCTTCTAGTGATGTAAGTATTCAGCTAGTAGATGTGCGTGAACCAGAAGAATTGGCGATCGCTAGCATTGAAGGCTTTGTAAACCTACCTTTAAGTCAATTTGCCGAATGGGGAGATCGAGTACCTACCCTCTTCAATCCCGAAGCCGAAACCTTGGTGTTATGCCACCACGGCATCCGCTCTGCCCAAATGTGCCAGTGGTTGATTGCTCAAGGTTTTACAAATGTGCAAAATATTTCGGGTGGTATTGATGCCTATTCCCAACTAGTAGACCCTTCAATTCCCCAGTATTAGCTTCTGCTCGGATACATCATTCAGATGGAACTTACTCTTCCATCTGACTTTTGCTATGCTAAACATAGAAATACATCAATTTAGAGGCTTGCCGGAAAGTTTGAAATTTGGGCATCACCTACATCTGCATAAAAATGTTGGATTGCTCTAAATTACAGTTCGGCGGTAACCCCTGAAGAAAATACGTATCTAATAATACTGTTGCAAGCAGAAATTTATGCAAAAGTACGGTTAGAAAAAAGCATCGCAAGGGTACATTATAACTAGCAGCTTTTGCAAAAAAATTGAGCTGCTAGTTCAACCCTAATCTTAAAAAAAATGCTTTGTACATAAACTTTAAAAATACTTATCATAATATAATTATATAATTTGATACCTTAATAAATTATTAATATTTTCTGTTTTCGATTAAATCCCCAAATTTCTTGAGAGTTTGATTAAAATTTGCCTTCAGCAAAACATACCATAATGGAAGTTCAGTTAACAAATCGACAACAGCATATACTTTGGGCAACGGTACATCACTACATTGCTACGGCAGAGCCAGTTGGGTCAAAGGCTTTGGTTGAGGAGTACGACCTGGGTGTAAGCTCGGCGACAATTCGCAATGTCATGGGTGTTTTAGAAAAGTCTGGATTGCTCTACCAACCACATACTTCTGCTGGACGTGTACCTTCAGATTCAGGCTATCGCATTTATGTTGACCAGCTAATTACACCTTCTCTGCGTTCGCGCAGCGTGTCGCAAACAGACGCTACGCGTAGCTTGCTTCCACAAAGTGGTACGGAAACTTTAGGGCGAGAAGTAGAGATGGCATTGCAAAAGCAGCTACAGTGGCAAGATCGAAGTTTAGAAACCCTACTGCAAGGAGCCGCGCAGATTTTAGCAACCTTGAGTGGTTGCATTAGCTTGATTACTATGCCGCAAACGACTACAGCGCTATTGCGACATCTGCAATTAGTGCAAATTGAAGCTGGGCGGATCATGCTGATTGTCGTAACAGATGGTTACGAGACACATTCCAAATTGATGGATTTGTCGCCAACACCAGAAGAAACCCAACGAGATTCAGAGGTAATCGATCGCGAGTTGCAGATTGTTTCTAACTTTTTAAATAGTCACCTGCGGGGGCGAAGTCTGTTGGAATTAGCCAACCTCAACTGGAGCGAACTAGATCAGGAGTTCCAACGCTACGGGGAATTTTTGAAAAACTCAGTTGCAGAATTGACTCGTCGCACTCTTGCACCGACTACAACCCAAATTATGGTTCGGGGTGTGTCAGAAGTTTTACGCCAGCCAGAATTTTCCCAGTTACAGCAGGTACAAACAATTATCCACCTGTTGGAAGAAGAACAAGACCAACTGTGGCGATTAATATTTGAGGAACCAGAACCAGAGGATGGTGGTAAACCAAAGGTAACAGTTCGTATTGGCGCAGAAAATCCATTAGAACCGATACGCACCTGCACCTTGATTTCTTCTAACTATCGCCGAGGTTCGATACCCGTAGGAAGTGTGGGAGTTTTGGGGCCAACGCGCCTAGATTATGAAAGTGCGATCGCAGTAGTAGCGTCTGCTGCCGATTATCTCTCAGAAGCTTTCAGTTATTTCAATCCTTAATTAGCAATTAGCGATTAATCTTTAGAAACAAGCCGCTACGCCTCTAGGCGAGCAAACGATACCATAGCAAGTAGATAGCCGTATTTGTAACGGCAAAATCAATAATTAATACTACTTAAATCTTTCATGCTTAGAAAAATTGCCTTTAGTGTACTGTGGCTGGGATTTGTTGTCTATGCTTTTTTCCTCGCGCCTCCTGAGCAACCTGGTACATTCGAGTTAATTAAAAACCTTTCTATTGGGCAATGGGAAGGCATTAACCCGTTAGTCATAGCATTATTCAACCTCATGGGCATCTGGCCTCTTATTTACAGCGCAATAGTCTTTATTGATGGTAGAGGACAAAAAATACCTGCTTGGCTGTTTGCTTCTGTCTCTTTCGGAGTTGGTGCTTTTGCCTTGTTGCCGTACTTAGCCTTTAGAGAACCAAATAATCAGTTTGTCGGTAAAAAGAATATCTTGCTCAAATTACTAGATTCTCGTGTGACTGGTTTTGTATTGACAGTAGCCACAGTTATTCTAGTTACCTACGGTATAAGAGGTGGAGATTGGAGCAATTTTGTGCAAGAGTGGCAAACTAACCGCTTCATCCATGTGATGAGTTTAGATTTTTGCTTACTCTGTCTATTATTTCCCGCATTGCTGGGGGATGATATGGTGCGTCGCGGTTGGAAAAATCCGCAGTTGTTCTGGTTAATAGCCTTGATACCGCTATTTGGGCCATTGGTTTATTTATCTGTGCGTCCACCTTTACAAGAGGTGGGTATAGAGTTCATATCCAAGCAGCCAGCAACGAATTGAAGAATAAAGTGCATTTTCACAATCCAAAATCGTTCGACTGAGCGTAGCCCCACTCCTTCCCTACAGGACGCTACGCGAACGGAGAAGCAAGCTACGCGTAGCTTTTTGCAGGAAAGTCTAAAATCCAAAGTGATATCACCCAAAGTCCCCGCTTTTTCAAAGGTTTGGGGATTTTCTGTGGGTGCGTAAATCCCAAGAGAAAATTTTTTCTGAAAGTCCTTTACAAAACGCAATAAATTCATTAAGATGTGTAACAGGTAGTCAAACCTACCTAATTCATCTGCAAATAATCGCATTTATAAAACAATGACAACAACCTTACAACAGCGCCAAAGCGCCAATGTATGGGATCGATTCTGCGAATGGATCACCAGTACCAATAACCGGATCTACATCGGTTGGTTCGGCGTAGTAATGATCCCCACCTTGCTAGCCGCCACCGCTTGCTTCGTAATCGCCTTCATCGCCGCTCCTCCAGTAGACATTGATGGTATCCGCGAACCTGTTGCAGGTTCCTTGATTTATGGAAACAACATCATCTCCGGTGCAGTAGTACCTTCCTCCAACGCCATCGGTTTGCACTTCTACCCAATTTGGGAAGCAGCTTCCTTAGATGAGTGGTTGTACAACGGTGGTCCTTACCAATTGGTAATCTTCCACTTCCTGATTGGCGTATTCTGCTACATGGGTCGTGAATGGGAACTATCCTACCGCTTA
>NZ_JAVRBQ020000094.1:0-21298 GCF_034531215.2 Nostoc sp. ChiSLP03a | reverse complement strand
GCAAGGCGGCGACGTTGCACAGCTTGGGATCTCTCAAAGCCAATAGCGGAGAAATAGAAGAAGCGATCGCCCTTTATCAACAATCCCTGGCTATCACAGAACAAATCGGCAATGTCCAAGGCAAGGCGGCGACGTTGCACAACTTGGGAATACTCAAAGCCAATAGCGGAGAAATAGAAGAAGCGATCGCCCTTTATCAACAATCCCTGGCTATCACAGAACAAATCGGCAATGTCCAAAGCAAGGCGGCGACGTTGCACAACTTGGGAAGACTCAAAGCCAATAGCGGAGAAATAGAAGAAGCGATCGCCCTTTATCAACAATCCCTGGCTATCACAGAACAAATCGGCGATGTCCAAAGCAAGGCGGCGACGTTGCACAGCTTGGGATCTCTCAAAGCCAATAGCGGAGAAATAGAAGAAGCGATCGCCCTTTATCAACAATCCCTCGCCATCAATGAACAAATCGGCGATGTCCAAACCAAGGCGGCGACGTTGCACGAACTGGGAATACTCAAAGCCAATAGCGGAGAAATAGAAGAAGCGATCGCCCTTTATCAACAATCCCTCGCCATCAATGAACAAATCGCCAATGTCCAAGGCAAGGCGGCGACGTTGCACTACTTGGGATCTCTCAAAGCCAATAGCGGAGAAATAGAAGAAACGATCGCCCTTTATCAACAATCCCTGGCTATCTATGAACAAATCGGCGATGTCGAAGGCAAGGCGGCGACGTTGCACAACTTGGGATCTCTCAAAGCCAATAGCGGAGAAATAGAAGAAGCGATCGCCCTTTATCAACAATCCCTTGCCATCAATGAACAAATCGGCGATGTCCAAACCAAGGCGATGACGTTATGGTGGTTAGGACACATAGCAGAGCAACAGGGCGATTACAATCAAGCACTAGATTATTTGCAGCCAGCCTTGGAGATATTGCAGCGTATCCAATCTCCTGATGCTGAGAGATTAGGGCAAGTGGTGGCGAGAGTGCAAGATTTAATTCGTAATTCGTAATTCGTAATTCGTAATTGAGAAAGTTAGAATTGAATTTGGCTTTGCAGGTTGGCAGCGATCGCCTATCTTTCAAAATTTGTATGAGCGATCTGTCTATTTTGAGTTAAGCTGATTCATCCACGAGTTTTTGATACTCGTCGGCGAGTCTTTGATATTCGTCAGTGAGTCTTTAATACTCGTGCGAGAGTCTTTGATACTCGTGGATGAGTCTTTGATACTCGTCGGCGAGTCTTTAATACTCGTGGGAGAGTCTTTGATATTCGTCGGCGAGTCTTTTATACTCGTGGATGAGTCTTTGACACTCGTTCACCAGTTTTTTAGACTTGTGGCTTGGTTGTCGGGGAGTGCGATCGCCATAATTTACCCCAAAGCACATCCTAAACCAAAGAATCTGGATTTACACCAAGCACTCTGAGAGGATGTTTGAAAAGTTCTTAGTGATGTATCAAATCCTTTTAGATCCCCCTAAATCCCCCTTAAAAAGGGGGACTTTGATTCCAGTTCCCCCCTTTTTAAGGGGGGTTAGGGGGGATCAATTAAGTGCAAAGATACAGCCAACTACTTATCAAACAATTTCTGAGACATTCTGCTAGCATTTCCAGTGATTTTCTTTGCTTTCACGGAAGCCGCAAACATACTTAATTAGTCAACGTAATATTCTGAGTTAAAGGCTCATCTAAATGAGCCTTTAACAGAGAAAAGAGATATTAGCCTAAATCGAAAAGCAAGATTTCGCCGCCGATGTTGGTGCTAATTTCTAGCTGTTCTTCGCCGTTGATTTGTACGCCATCACCGGCTCTGAGTTCTTCACCATTTAAGTTAACTATGCCTCGCGCTATTTGTAACCAAGCATAACGACCAGATTTGACTTGATAATTAACAACATCACCTGACTCTAAAACAGATGTATATAACTCAACATCTTGGTGAATTGTCACAGCACCATCGCGCCCATCTTTAGAGGCAATTAAGCGGAGTTTACCGCGCTTTTCTTCGAGAGGAAAAGCTTTTTGTTCGTATCTTGGCGTTATTCCTTCTCGATCGGGAAGAATCCAGATTTGTAGCAGGTGTAGTGGTTCTGTTGGTGAGGGATTAAATTCACTGTGGCTGATTCCAGTTCCAGCACTCATAATTTGGGCATCACCAGGGCGAATTACCGAACCAGTACCCAAGCTGTCTTTATGCTCTACAGCACCTTCTAAGACATAAGTGAGGATTTCCATGTCACGATGACTGTGGGTAGGGAATCCTGCACCAGGGGCGATGCGATCGTCGTTGATTACCCGCAGAGAGCGAAATCCCATGCGGTTGGGATCGTAAAAACTACCGAAGGAAAATGTGTGATAACTATCGAGCCAGCCCATTTTTGCGTGACCACGGGCATTGCGATCGTGAATTAAGTGGGTAATTGTATTTTGAGACATATATTTACCTCGTTGTTAATGAGTATTTAGAGACGCGATTCATCGCGTCTGTACAAGAATTAGAAATCAGAATGGAATTAGGATACTTTTGGCTAACTTACTAAGTTATTGAATTTGAACTATTAATCTTGATGTATCGCTTGTCGAAGATATTATCAAATGTTTCGACCTAGTTTTGAACTATTTCAATAGTAAAGTATGTACATATAAATGAAAAGTACGCACTTAAAAGTGACGTACTTACCAAAAAGATACTATTAGATTTACTAAATACTACTTTTATCAGAAGTGCTTACTTTACACCAGCAGGGATCTTCTGAGTTTTAGTAGCAGCAGCTTTACCATTCTCTCCCTTAATTTCTGCTACTTGCAGATGAGCTTCTAAGAACCAGAGTCGTTTGTCAATTGTACGGGAAATTTCGGTGTAAAGATCGGCGGTATCGAGGTCGCCTAATTCATCAGTTTTATCGATGGCTTCCCGGAGATGTTTAGCATAGAATGCATAACGATCTGACAGAGCTGTTACGTGGTCTTTACCATCTAAAATATCTAAAGGATATTCTGGCAAAATTGAATTACTAGCTGCGGCGCGGGCTGTTCCAAAAGCGTATCCGCCTAAAGCTGTGACACGTTCAGCCACCATATCGATGTATCCTTCCAATTCCCCAGCAAGTTCATCAAATAATAAGTGTAACTGGTAAAAGTCAGTACCTTTAACATTCCAGTGTGCTTGCTTTGCTTGGGTTTTTAGATCGGAAGTAGCTGCCAAAGTTTGGTTGAGAAGTACTACGATTTGCACTCGCGCTTCGGCGGGAATGTCAATGCGGGTAGGGTACAAACGTGATGTAATGCTGTTGTCGTTCATGATTCTACGTTGTTAATGCCTTTTAAATTCAACTTTACAGAATTGTTTGGTTTGGCGAAACTCTCTGACGATGGATTGAATTAATGCCTGAATATGTTACTGTTTATAACTATTAGTTAAATACGATGGTTTTCTATGGTATTGAATGTACCACCGAAAAGGCGATCGCGAATTACGTCATTTTGCAAAAAGTCATGGGGAAAACCTAGTTCAATTTGACTCACTTCATCTAAGCGTTGCAGATGTTCTGGCGCAAGGTTGACTTCTATTGAAGCTAAGTTATCTTGAAACTGCGATAATTTACGTGCGCCAATAATCGGAATAATTACACCACTTTGAGCGCGTAACCAAGCTAATGCTACCTGTGAAGGTGTACGATCAATTTCTGCTGCAACTTGACTTACAACTTCAGCGATCGCTAAATTCTTTTCAGAAATCCCTCCGCCTAAAGTTTCGAGTCGCCCTTGTTCAGCGCCTCCTTGAGGAGATCGATTATATTTACCTGTCAACACACCACCACCCAAAGGCGACCACGGTGTTACTGCTAAATCGAAGGCTTTAGCCAGCGGTAGCAAATCTCGTTCTGGTGTTCGCTGAATCAAACTATACTCAATTTGCAGGGCGACAAACTGCGTCCATCCTTGATAATGGGCGATGGTATTTGCTTGGGAAACAATCCAAGCGGGTGTGTCAGAAATGCCGATGTAAAGTACTTTACCTTGACGCACCACATCATCAAGCGATCGCAAGACTTCTTCAATTGGTGTTGTGAAATCCCAAGCGTGCAACCAGAATAAATCAATGTAATCAGTATTCAGGCGTTTCAGACTACCTTCCAAAGACTGAATTAAATTCTTGCGATGGTTTCCACTGGCGTTAGGGTCGCCGTTTTGATCGTTCATCTGCAAGGGAAAGGAATATTTTGTCGCAACTACAAAGCGTTCGCGTTCTTTAGCAATCAACTCGCCAACAATTTTTTCACTGCTACCATCGGTATAACCATTAGCGGTGTCAATGAAATTTCCGCCTGCTTCTGCATAGCTATCAAAGATTTTCCGACTTTCGTCAACAGATGCACCCCAACCCCAATCTTCACCAAAGGTCATGGTTCCCAAGGAGAGTTCAGAGACTCTTAACCCGCTTTTGCCTAAGAGTTTGTATCTCATGAATATTTTCTTATTAATGAAAAAACTATGGCATTTACCATTCCAAGGGCATGATAACTGGAAACTGGGGGCGATGTTTGACTTAATGCATCGTCCTGCTATGTTAATACATCGACCTGTTATGTTAATACATCGACCTGTTATGTTAATACATCGACCTGTTATGCCAATACATCGACCTGTTATGCCAATACATCGACCTGTTATGTTAATACATCTACTTGTTATGCCAATACATCGACCTGTTATGTGAATACATCGACTTGTTATGCCAATACATCGACTTGTTATGTTAATACATCGACTTGTTATGTTAATGCAGCCTTGTTTTACTTCGCACTGGTTTGGTGGGACAAGAGCAATGCCTGCGGTGGTCACTGAGCGGCTGGTGAGCGGAGTCGAACCATGTCGTTCGCGTGGTAACAGAGCGTAGTCGTTCGCGCAGCGTCTCGTAGAGAAGTGCAGCGTCTCGTAGAGAAGTGTGGGCTATGCCTACGCAATTAATTCGCTACCTCATGGTAGTTTTGCTTGATAATACCTTCGTTACAATAAGCCTACGTCAAGTCAAAACATAATGACCTACACCTCGCCCAAACTACTCACCTTTGAGGAATTTATCGCCCAATATGGTGACAATACACGCTACGAATTAATCGATGGGCAATTAAGAGACATGGAACCTACAGGGCCACACGAAGCTATTGCAGGTAGTATTGCTGGTAGAATCTTTGTTGAAATTTTTAATTCTCATTTCAACTGGCTAATTCCAAAAACTTGTCTGATTAAACCGCCTGCGGCTGAAGCCACAGCACTGCGTCCTGATGTAATTGTTTTAGATAAAGCAGAACTGAGTAAAGAACCACTTTGGCAAAAAGAACCAATAATTTGTAACGGCAATACAATCAAACTTGTTGCTGAAGTTGTGAGTACTAATTGGCAAGATGATTATGCAAGAAAAGTTGAAGAATACGCTTTTCTTAACATCCCAGAATATTGGATTGTGGACTTTCGTGGCTTGGGTGGCTTACAGTTCATCGGTAATCCCAAACAACCAACATTTACAATTTGTCAGTTAGTTAATGGTGTGTACCAGCAACAACAATATCGCTTAGGAGATACTATTTATTCTGGTGTCTTGCCAAATTTACAACTGAAGCTAGACGACATTATGCATATTTAAACCGCAGACTGATTCGGTGAATTAAGAGCGATCGCTACGGTTTTCTAAGCTAGAATACCAAAGTTGTGTTTTAGACACATTCGACAATTCAATTGCCAAAAAGCCATTATTTTTATGAATTACTTCGTAATCTACGACGGGAATTGTAATCTCTGCGTTACCCTAGTGCAATTGCTAGAAACCTTAGACCAAGGAAAGTTGTTTCGCTACAGTCCTATGCAAGATGAGCAAACACTTTTACAGTGGGGAATTTCAGCCCAAGATTGCGAACAGGGAATGATTTTAATTGATGGCAATAACCCTCAGAGACGTTGGCAAGGCAGTAATGCAGCAGAAGAAATTGGGCGGTTGTTGCCAGCAGGAAGTATATTTGTAGACGCTTATCGAGCATTACCGGGGATGAAATGGGCAGGCGATCGCTTTTACGAGCAAATCCGCGATAACCGCTACGCAATCTTTGGTAAACGTTCTAATACATATCAATCATCGTACTGTGTAGATGGTAGCTGCAAGCCAACTTAAGTTAAATGAGCAATTTTGGTCATTAGACAGAGTTATTTTAGTCAAAAATCCCCCTCCAGATGCTAGCAAATTGTCTGCTAGACCAACCATTATGCTATCTGGCGTGTTTGTAAACATTGTGCAATCAATGACATTTGCGATCGCCTATGGCGGGCGTGTACGCCATCGCGCCCTAATTTGGCACAACAAAGAGTCTGACGGGAGGATACTGCGTGAAAATTGGTGCAAACTACTTGGGTAACGGAGAGTGTGAATTTAGAGTTTGGTCTCCGCTATTAGATAGCGTTACGGTAAAAATTTTGACGCCAGAAGAGCAGTTAATTCCCCTCAAGCCTCAATCTGAGGGATACTGGCACACGAAAGTCAACGATGTGTATCCGGGTACGCTTTATCGGTATGTCTTGAATGGCCAAGACAACTTTGCCGATCCGGCGTCGCAGTATCAACCGGAAGGGGTACATGGGCCGTCGCAAATTGTCGATCCTTCTTTTGAATGGACTGATGAAGGATGGACGGGTATTCCTGTAGAGTCGATGATTTTCTATGAAGTTCACGTTGGGACATTCACGCCGGAAGGAAGTTTCACCGCCATCATTCCCCGTTTACCAGAACTGAAAGAACTGGGAATTAACGCCATTGAAATCATGCCGATCTCGCAGGTTCCGGGAGATACTCATATTGAAGCATCTCTTGCATATCGCAACTGGGGCTATGATGGCGTTTATCCTTATGCTGTGCAAAATTCCTATGGTAGTCCAGCCGAACTCAAGCAACTAGTAAATGCTTGCCATCAAAATAATATCGCCGTTGTGCTGGATGTGGTGTATAACCACTTTGGGCCAGAAGGCAATTATATGAGTCAGTTCGCGCCCTACTTTACTAAAACCTACAAAACGCCGTGGGGCGAAGCAATGAATTTCGATGATGCCCATAGTCAGGGTGTGCGAAATTATTTTATCGAAAATGCTCTTTACTGGTTGGGCGAATTTCACATTGATGCATTGCGGCTGGATGCCATTCAAGCAATTTATGACTTGGGAGCCAAGCATTTTTTATGGGAATTGGCGGAAGCAGTTCATCATTTCTCACAACAAGGGCAAAGATGGAAACGCCATTTGATAGCCGAAAGTGACTTGAATAATCCGCGAATAATTCGTCCCGCAGAATTGGGTGGATATGGACTCGATGCTCAGTGGAGTGATGATTTTCACCACGCATTGCACGCACTGTTGACAGGCGATCGCCAAGGATATTATCAAGATTTTGGGAAATGTGCCGATTTAGCAAAAGCTTATAGCGATACTTTTGTCTACGATTGGAAATACTCGCCCGATCGCAAACGATTTCATGGCTTATCTTGCCGCGATCGCCCTTTATCACAGTTTACAGTCTGTATTCAGAATCACGATCAAATCGGCAATCAAATGAAAGGAGAACGCCTCGGCCAGAAAATCTCTTTTGAGGGATTGAAGTTAGGTGCTGGGGCTGTGCTGCTGTCGCCCAACTTACCCTTGTTATTCATGGGAGAAGAATACGGCGAAACTGCACCGTTCATTTACTTTGTTAGTCATTCCGATCCCGATTTGATTCAAGCAGTTCGAGCCGGACGCAAACAAGAGTTTGAAGCATTTCACTTTGCAGACGATCCCCCAGATCCAGAATCGTCAGAAACTTTCCTCAAGTCTAAACTTAATTGGGAATTACGCAATCAAGGAAAGCACAAAGTTCTCTGGGATTGGTATCGTCAGTTAATTAATTTACGCAAGACACATCCAGCCCTGCTCAACCAAGACCGCAATTTCATCGAAGCAACTAGCGATGAAGAGAAAGAGATAGTCATCGTGCGGCGTTGGTGCGAATCGAGTGAAGTCATATTTGTGATGAATTTCAAATCGTCTCGAGTGACAGTAACTTTGCCGTTTGAGCATAATGCTAATAAATTGTTGGACTCTGCTGATACTTCATGGTCTGGGCATGGTTCTGAAGCCCCTGAACATCTGTCTGTAGGCCAAGAAGTGAAATTGCAACCTACTAGTCTAGTACTCTATGAAAAAGGATGAGGGAGAGAGTTAGAACTTAAAGTTTCAGCGTGATAATCTCAAGGTTCGAGCAATAAGGCTTAACGTCCGAGTAAAAAGGCTTAACGTTCGAGCAATAAGGCTTAATCTTCGAGCAATAAGGCTTAATGTTTGAGCAATAAGGCTTAACGTTTGAGCTAAAAGGTTGTTTGAAAAGTAGTCGGCTGTGGTTTTGGGCACTTATTGATCCCCCCTAACCCCCCTTAAAAAGGGGGGAACCGGAATCAAAGTCCCCCTTTTTAAGGGGGATTTAGGGGGATCTAGAATGTTTCACTACCGTCAAGAGGACTTTTCAAATATTCTCTAAAAGCTTCAACGTTCAAGCTCAAACTCCCTCATCCCCCTTACTCCCCACTTTGTACAGACGCGATGAATCGCCTCTCTCTCCCCACTCCCTACTAAAAAAATATGCGAATTCCCACCGCCACTTATCGAATTCAGTTTACACCTCAGTTTGGCTTTGACAACGCCAAAGCGATCGCAGCTTATCTAGCAGATTTAGGTGTTTCCGATTTATATGCTTCCCCCATTTTCAAAGCACGATCCGGGAGTACGCACGGTTACGATATAGTAGATGCCACTCAACTTAACCCAGAACTGGGAACTAATGAGTCCTTTGATGCATTAGTTGCGGAAGTTCAATCCCTTGGTATGGGTTGGTTACAAGATATTGTGCCCAACCACATGGCCTATAGCAGCGAAAACGATTACTTGATGGACGTATTGGAACACGGCCCGGATTCCAGCTATACCGATTACTTCGATCTTTCTTGGAATGCTCCCTTTGGCGATCGCCAAGAGAGAATTCTGGCTCCTCTGCTCGGAGATTTCTATGGTACATCCCTAGAAAACGGACACATTCAACTGCAATACGAACAAAACGGTTTAACCGTCAACTATTACAGCTTAAAATTGCCACTGCGGCTAGAATCTTATACAAAATTTATCAGCCATAATTTAGGTAAACTCACGCGCACACTGGGACGCAATCATCCCGATTTTATTAAACTATTGGGGATTCTCTACATTCTCAAAAGTGTGCCCTCAGAAGTTGCCGGAAAACAGCGACAAGACCAAATCGCATTTATTAAAGGATTGCTTTGGGAACTCTACACCACAAATGATACCATCCGCGAGTTTCTTGATGAAAATCTCCAAACATTCAACGGAGAACCCGGTAATTCCGAAAGCTTTAACCTCCTAGATGAATTACTGAACGACCAGTTTTACCGCCTCGCCTTCTGGAAAGTTGGCGCGGAGGAAATGAATTATCGTCGTTTCTTTACTGTTAATGAACTGATTTCCGTTAAAGTTGAAGAAGTGCGGGTTTTTAATAATACCCACAGCCTCATTCAGAAACTAGTTGAAGAAGGCAAATTTACTGGTTTACGGATTGACCATATTGATGGACTTTATAACCCAATCCAGTATCTCGAAAGACTGCAAGAAAAGATGGGAGATGTTTATATCACCGTCGAGAAGATTTTAGAACTCACCGAAGAGTTGCCGGAAAACTGGAAGATTCAAGGAACATCTGGATATGACTTTCTCAACTATGTAAATGGCGTATTTTGTCAAACAGAAAATGAATCATCCTTCGATAAAATTTACCAAAACTTTATCAGTTCCAGAGCAGATTATGACTCAGTAGTGAAGGATAAAAAGCACCTGATTTTGGAAAAAAACTTAGCAGGTGATATTGACAATCTGGCTCTTTTGTTAAAGAACGTTTCCAGCAAATATCGCTACGGCAATGATTTTACACTGAATGGATTAAAAAGAGCGATCGCCGAAGTTTTGAAACTGTTCCCAATTTACCGCACTTACATTACACCCGATGGAATTGGAGAAAGCGATCGCGCTACCATTCAAGAAGTAATCGATCGAGCCAAAGAACAAACCCCTCTGTTGCAGAACGAACTGACTTTTATTGAAAAGTTAATGCTGCTAGAATTTGATAATTCTTTGACTCAAACAGAACGCGAACAGTGGATATATTTTGTCTTGCGAATGCAGCAATACAGCGGCCCGCTAATGGCCAAAGGCGTAGAAGACACCACATTATATGTTTACAATCGGTTGCTGTCGCTGAATGAAGTCGGCGGAAATCCCGGTCATTTTGGCATCGAATTAGCCAAATTTCATGCCTTTAACAAACAGCACCAAACAACCTGGCTTCACACAATGAACACCACCGCCACCCACGACACCAAGCGCGGCGAAGATGTGCGGGCAAGGTTGAATGTCCTCTCAGAAATTCCCGATGAATGGGATCGGCAGGTAAATACCTGGAGTGCCATGAATCGAGGACATCGTAGCCATCGCCACGGGTTTGCGATGCCCGATCGCAACGACGAGTATTTTCTCTATCAAACCCTAGTAGGGGCGTTTCCCTTTGCCGAACACGAACATGCATCCTTCGTGGAGCGGGTGAAAGACTATATAATAAAAGCAATACGAGAAGCGAAGGTGCATACAGCCTGGTTACGACCTGATAGCCAGTATGAAGAAGCTTGTACCTCCTTCATTGGGAAAGTACTCGATCCTGCTATATCCGGGGAATTTCTAGAAGCGTTTCGTCCATTTCAACAGCGAATTGCAGAGTATGGGATATTCAATTCCCTTTCCCAAACTTTACTGAAGATTACCGTACCTGGCGTACCCGATTTATACCAAGGAACGGAATTTTGGGAACTGAGTTTAGTCGATCCAGATAATCGCCGTCCTGTGGATTTTGAACAGCGACGTACTTACTTAAGCGCTATCCGCGAACAGGCAAAAACAGACATTTTGGGACTAATTCAGGAGTTACTAAACGACAAAACAGACGGCAGAATCAAACTGTTTTTAACGGCTCAATTACTCCAAGCCAGAACAAACTATGTCTCATTATTCCAGGACGGCGATTATTTACCGTTAGAAGTTCAGGGAACCCACGCCAATCATATTATCGCCTTTGCACGGCGGGAGGGGAATCAAACAGCGATCGCGATCGTGCCCCGGTTTTTAACCAGCCTCATCCAGCCAGGAGACAATCCTTTGGGTGAGTCAGTTTGGCAAGATACGCACCTGCAACTACCCCCTGGAACTTCCCCCACTTGGAAAAACGTCATAACTCAGCAACCCTTACAAGCTACAGAAACCCTATCAATCGCAACAGCCCTCACTCATTTCCCAGTTGCCCTCTTAATTAGCACTGCCGAGTAAAAACCAAAATCTTATCCCACGCAGAGAGAACCCTGTAAAACCTCAGCGTTCCTCTGCGTTTCCCTTGGCGTTCCTTTGCGTTAAAAAAACAATTCTGTAATTATGACCCCAACACTGACCACCGCGCAGATTGAAGCTGTGCGCCTCCACATCAAAAAAATGTGGAAAACTTTAACGCGATCGCACGAACACTTATTACAATCTGCCAAGGATACCAAACTAGACCACAAAAGAGAAACTCCCTGGATTGTTTACATTTCCCCTTCAGAAGATTGTCCCAACATTCAGACTGTGTTGGAGCGATCGCTATCTCCAAAAGATATGCAACAGCTAGAAATTCGCACTTTGCCAGCAGAAGCAGAAGCGATTAAACAGCATGGGTTACTATATCTACCAGGGCCTTATGTCGTACCAGGTGGTCGCTTCAACGAAATGTATGGCTGGGACAGCTACTTTATATTGCTAGGACTTTTGCACGATGGAGAATTGGAGCTAGCACAAAGTCAAGTCGATCAATTGTTGTACCAAATACAACATTATGGAATTATTCTCAACGCCAACCGGACTTATATGCTGTCGCGATCGCAGCCTCCTGTCCTCAGTATGATGGTTTTGGCGTTATTCCAGCACACCCAAGATGAAGAGTGGTTAAAAGCAACCGTACCGCTGTTAGAGCAATTTTATTATTACTGGGTAGTACCGCCCCACCTGAATGCTGCAACCGGCTTATCCAGATTTTATGCCTTTGGGGAAGGCCCGGCGCCAGAAGTTTTGTTTTCCGAGCGGGATGAAGAGGGAAAAAGCCACTACGATCGCGTCAAGGAATATTACCAAACCTTTGAGGTTGAAGATTACGATGTCAATCTTTACTACGATCGCGAAAATGACAAACTGACCAATCTATTTTACAAAAGCGATCGCACCATGCGCGAGTCTGGTTTTGATATCACCAACCGATTTGGCCCTTTTAGTGCTGATATTCTCCACTACGCTCCTGTGTGCCTCAATAGTTTCTTGTATCAGGTGGAACAAGACATGGCGCAAATTAAGCGTATTCTAGGCAACGAACAATTGGAACAAAAATGGAGCAATCGCGCAGATATCCGCCGCGATCGGATCGATCAATTTCTCTGGGATGAAGAACAAGGATTATATTTCGACTATCATCTCCAGAATGGAAAACGCCGCCGCTACGAATTTGCTACCACGTTCTATCCTCTCTGGCTGGGAATTGCTTCTCCAACTCAAGCCAAACGCGTCGTAGAAAATCTCTCTTTGTTTGAAGCCCCAGGCGGAATTTTTACCAGTACTCGTGTCACCGGCAATCAGTGGGATGCTCCCCTTGGCTGGGCACCATTGACATTAGTTGCAGTCCTTGGACTTCACCGCTATGGGTATCATACAGAAGGCGATCGCATTGCCAACAAATTTTTAGCTATGGCAGTTAAAGAATTCGAGCGTCACAATACTCTAGTTGAGAAATATGATGTTGAACGCTGTTCTGCCAATGTTTCTGAAGAAATCTGTTTTGGATATAGTTCTAACGAAGTTGGTTTCGGCTGGACAAATGGAGCGATTCTGGAACTCTTAGCAATCGGCGATCGAAAAGTTTAAATAAAAGGGTGTGAGATAAAACCTCACGCCTTAAACTTACTTACTTTTTTCAATGTCATTTTTTTGCCCACCATAGCAAACACCCTACAATGAATCTCCAAATATAAATGATTAACTTTAGGCTTGTTTAGGGAATACTAAAACTGTCTATTACTTTTTGAATTTTAAATGTGTCCTCAACCTTATGTGATACTTTCAAAAACTGCTCAAAAGAAACATGGGATATGCTTGCCAAAGGACGTGATTTAGATCATCAGATTGGAGAAGAAACTTTAATAGATATAAATATTCTTAAACTAAAATCTGAGAAAAAACTGGAAATTTATAATCATAAATTTACTAAACATAAAGAAGGATCAAACGGTGCAGATTGGGAGTGGTGGTTTACTGGTGCTAGCAATAAATGGATAGGTTTTCGAGTGCAAGCTAAAGTTATAGATTTTAAAAACAATTCTTTCAATCATCTGTATTACTACAAAAAAACTAAAAGTAAAAATAAGGTATATCAATGCGATCTTCTTATAGAAAATGCTTCAAAAGAAAAGAATTCACCTATCCCTTTATATTGCTTTTACTCTAACTGGAATGACTCAAAATCTAGTAAAGAGTATCTAAAATACAACCCTATAGAAAAAGAAAATAGCTATGGTTGTTCCATTATTTCTGCTTTCATAATTCAACATTTACGGAGCAAAAAAGAACTAAAACATCTTACAGATTTACTAAAATATATGCAGCCGTGGCATTCTTTAGTATGTTGTCATGGAGATAGCTCAGACGATTTACCAAGTAGAGTTTTGGAATCTTGGAGAAACTCTATTCTCCAAAGTGAGAGTTTATTTTTCGAAAGATTTGACGTAAGTATTTCTCAAAAATTGAAGAATATGCCAAATAATTATCAAACAATTTATGATGATTTGTATCTAAGTGATGTGCCACCTAAACATGTACAACTACTGCTTAATAACGATTTAGTAGAGCTACCTGACTCCAATCTGGGACAGGTTACAATCATAAAAGAACGGAAGCAACTAACATATAGTAGATATGAGGAAGAACGTATACGAAAGGAGCTACTTGAACTACTTTAATATGTTAGGTGAAAGAATTACTTGGGAACTAGCAAGCACCAAATCATGAGGAATAATCACGATGATTCAATCAGCTTCAAAAGTTCTAACCGTTGATGAATTTATTAGCCATTACGGTGAGTGCGATCGCTATGAACTAATTGATGGTGAATTAATCGAGATGGAACCAACCGGGTCACACGAGCAAGTCTCTGCATTGATTGGGCGAAAGCTGAATGTAGAAATCGATCGTCAGGATCTAAGCTACTTTATTCCCCATCGCTGTCTAATCAAACTCTTAGGAACAGAAACAGCTTTTCGTCCCGATGTGATTGTGTTAGACCAAACTCAATTAATTAATGAACCATTATGGCAACAACAACCTGTAATTACATCAGGAAACTCAATAAAACTGATTGCTGAAGTTGTCAGCACAAACTGGCAAAACGATTATGCCCGTAAAGCCGAAGACTACGCGCTGTTAGGAATTCCTGAATATTGGATTGTTGATTATTTAGGTATTGGTGGCAGAGAATATATTGGTAAACCCAAACAGCCAACGGTGACAATTTGCAACCTAAGAGAGGATGAGTATCAAAAACAATTATTTCAAAACAACGATCAACTTATCTCTTTAATCTTTCCCAACTTGCAACTAACGGCACAACAAATATTTTCGGCTGGACAATCTGTTATTAAGTAGTTTATGTCAAGCGCAACGCAACTATAGCAATCCTATTTGATTAGTTCTCCATTGAGAAAATCAGATCCCCGACTTATTGAAGAAGTCGGGGATCTTTTTGTTCATAAATATTTTTCACATACCGTATCAGCATCTACCAATTATCATCTCTATCTTCGTCGTAAGGCTCACCTGTAAAAGGTTGTACGCCAACAGCAGGATAAGCATCATCCGTAGGGCCAAAAATCCGCATTGCAGCTTCAGAAATATACTGGGTTATGTTCGCAATGATTTTGGAAATATCCATAATATTAGACTCCTTCTTTTTGAGTCGCTTTAATGGTGATGCTTATACTCTAATCCTAATACTCAAGCCTTGCTCATATTCTCAATATATTGAGAATATATGCGATGTTTATTCAGATAACTTTGCAATACTTTAGCTTGTCAAAAAGTCAAACTTTTCTCTTCGATTCTAATTGTAACATAGTTGTTTATTTCAACCCATTTGGGAAAAGAGCGAAGCAAAACAAACTTTCTCTGACAGGATATTATTTTCCTTGATTAGCCGCCCGATTTAATTAACATTATTGCTAGCAATTACTATTAAAAAATATTAATTATTTGATGAAATTAGTATTAAGCTACCGATAAATCTACTGTTATACGGCAATTTCAGACAATATACTTGCAGGGAGTTGACATTATTTATGGTAAATATTACCATAATAAAAAGAAGCATCTTGTAAGGAAGCTCTTGCATGACAACTTTGCCAGATTTGGACTATGTATATAAACAGCAAAGCCAGCAGAACCCGGAACTGAACTTTTCTGCCGATGACTACAGCTTGCTGACTGACCTTTACCAGTTGACAATGGCAGCTTGTTACACAGGCGAAGGTATAGAACAACGACGGGGAAGCTTTGAATTGTCTGTCAGACGATTGCCAGAGGGTTTTGGTTATTTAATTGCGATGGGGCTGACGCAGGCATTGGAGTATTTAGCCAAAATCCGCTTTAGTTTGGCGCAAATTGCGGCATTACAGGCAACGGGAATTTTTGCTCACGCAGGCGATCGCTTTTGGTCACTTTTAGCTGAGGGGAAGTTCACGGGTGATGTTTGGGCAGTACCAGAAGGGACAGCCGTGTTTGCCAATCAACCACTGTTGCGGGTGGAAGCACCCCTTTGGCAAGCGCAACTAGTAGAAACTTACCTGCTGAATACGATTAATTACCAGACTTTGATTGCCACAAAAGCAGCCCGGTTGCGGGATGTAGCAGGGGAATCAGCAACACTTTTAGAATTTGGCACCAGACGAGCATTTAGTCCCCAAGGGTCTTTGTGGGCAGCACGGGCGGCGTTGGCAGGTGGGTTAGATTCCACTTCCAATGTGTTAGCAGCGCTACAACTGGGACAACAGCCAAGTGGTACGATGGCACACGCCTTAGTAATGGCATTGTCAGCAATAGAAGGCACTGAAGAACAAGCTTTTAGTGCATTTCATCGCTATTTTCCGGGTGCGCCATTACTAATTGATACTTACGATACCATTGCTGCTGCCCAGCGCTTGGCCGAAAAAGTAAATTCCGGGGAAATGCAATTAACAGGAGTGAGATTGGACTCAGGAGATTTAGTTACCTTATCAAAACAGGTGCGATCGCTCCTTCCCGGTGTGCCAATTTTTGCTAGTGGCGACATAGACGAGTGGGAAATTGCCAGATTAAAAGCTGCTGGAGCGCAAATTGATGGTTACGGACTGGGAACGCGACTAGTTACAGGTTCGCCTGTCAATGGAGTTTATAAACTTGTAGACATTGATGGCATCCCAGTCATGAAGCAATCGAGTAGTAAAGTTACTTATCCAGGGCGCAAGCAGATTTTTCGCTCGTTTACGGGAGGTAAGGTAAAAGCAGACAGATTGGGACTTTTAGATGAAATTGCTTTGGACGAAGAACCTTTGTTGCAATTGGTAGTGCAGGAAGGTGAACGGGTGCAGCCGTTGGAGTCTTTGGCAACAATTCGTCAGCGTACCGCCGCCTCAGTTGGTAGTTTGCCACAACAGACACGGCGTTTGGATCGTCCGGTAGCTGTAGAAGTGGAGATTTCTGAGGGGTTACGGGTGTTGACTGAAGAAACCAAGAAACGCACCGCAGAGGCGCAGAGAACACAGAGGTAAAATTACTCTTTCAGTATGTCTTAATTACGAATTACGAATTACGAATTACGAATTATTATGAGAGTTGCTTTGTTTGGTACTAGTGCCGATCCACCAACTGCGGGACATCAAAAAATTCTGAGTTGGTTATCTGAGCGTTATGATTGGGTAGCGGTTTGGGCAGCAGATAATCCATTTAAGTCTCATCAAACACCCTTGGAACATCGGGCGGCAATGCTGCAACTGTTGATTGCGGATATAGACACGCCACGGCACAATATTGCTTTGGAACAAGAATTGAGTAGTTTCAGAACGCTGGAAACAGTGGAAAAAGCCAAGCTTACTTGGGGTGAAGAGGCTGAATTAACGTTGATCGTTGGTTCAGATTTACTGACTCAGCTACCACGTTGGTATCGCATTGAAGATTTGTTACAGGAAGTGCAACTACTGATTGTACCGCGACCCGGATATGTAATAGATGAGTCTAGTTCAGAGGTAGTGCAAAAGCTGGGAGGGAAAATTGCGATCGCTAGTCTGACTGGTCTAGATGTTTCCTCAACAGCCTACCGCGAACATAGAGATCCCCAAGCCCTCACAGCCCCTGTAGTTGCCTATATTAATCGAGAGCATTTGTACGAATGCCAGGACGTTCACCAAAAAAGATACCAACTCCGTTAAACCAACAACCTTTGGCCGATTTCAAGGTTGGTGTTGATAATGTAATTTTTTCTGTAGATACTGTACAAAATCGGCTGTTAGTTCTACTAGTAATGCGGCAGCAAGAACCATTTTTAAATCATTGGAGTCTTCCCGGTACTTTGGTACGTCCAGGAGAGTCTTTAGAAGATGCCGCTTATCGCATTATGGCGGAGAAAATTAAGGTCAATAATCTCTATTTAGAACAACTGTATACATTTGGCGGGCCGAATCGCGATCCACGGGAAGCAACTGATAGTTATGGTGTGCGTTATTTATCAGTTAGTTACTTTGCCCTAGTGCGATTTGAAGAAGCCGAATTGATTGCCGATCGCATGACTGGCATCGCTTGGTATCCGGTCAAACAAGTGCCGCAATTAGCTTTTGACCATAACGAAATTCTGGCTTATGGGCATAGGCGGTTACGAAATAAATTAGAGTATAGCCCTGTGGCTTTTGAAGTCTTGCCAGAAATGTTCACTTTGAATGATTTATATCAGTTATACGCCACAGTTTTAGGTGACAATTTTTCCGATTATTCTAATTTTCGAGCGCGTCTACTCAAGTTAGGTTTTTTATGCGATACCGGAATTAAGGTATCACGGGGTGCCGGTCGTCCGGCTAGCTTGTATAAGTTTGACGCCGAAGCTTTTGCTCCCTTAAAAGATAAACCCTTGGTGTTTATTTAACGATGTACTACATGGGGTGAGGGAGATGAGGGAGATGAGGGGGACAAGGGAGACAAGATGACAAGATGAATAACCAATGCCCAATGCCCAATGCCCAATGACCAATGACTAATAACAAATAATATGAAAATTGCGATCGCTCAAATTAATCCGACTATTGGTGATTTGCTTTTAAATGCCCAAAAAATCCTGGAGGCGGCACAACGAGCCGCATCTAGCGGTGCGCGTTTGTTGTTGACCCCAGAACTTTCTCTGTGTGGCTATCCACCAAGAGATTTATTACTAAATCCTAGTTTTGTGGAAGCGATGGGCATCACTTTACAAAATTTGGCTGAGGATTTACCACCAAATTTAGCTGTGTTGGTAGGAACTGTTGAATCGAATATCAAAGCAGATATTAGTGGCGGTAAAAGTTTATTTAACAGCATGGCTTTGTTAGAAAATGGCACAGTCAAGCAAGTTTTTTACAAGCGACTTTTGCCTACTTACGATGTCTTTGATGAACGCCGTTATTTTGAAGAAGGCTTGCAAGCCAATTATTTCACTCTCGATAATATCCATATTGGCGTAACTATTTGCGAAGATTTATGGAACGATGAGGAATTCTGGGGCAAACGTAGTTATGCAGTAAATCCGATTGCTGACTTAGCAATTTTGGGTGTAGATTTGATTGTAAATTTGTCTGCTTCTCCCTACACGGCTGGTAAGCAACAGTTTCGTGAAACCATGCTTAGGCATAGTGCAATACGTTTTCAACAACCAATGATTTACGCTAATCAGGTTGGCGGAAATGACGATTTAATTTTTGATGGACATAGTTTTGCCTTAAATCGTCAAGGTGAAATTATGTGTCGCGCCCGTGGTTTTGACACTGATTTAGTAGTAGTAGAATTTGATGAAACGCTGCGTGATTTGCAGTTAGGTTCTGTAGAACCAATGTATGAATCGGAAGATGAAGAAATTTGGCAAGCTTTGGTTTTGGGAGTGCGAGATTACGCTCATAAGTGCCGCTTTTCTAAAGTAGTGTTGGGTTTAAGTGGCGGGATTGACTCGGCCATAGTAGCTGCGATCGCCACGGCTGCACTTGGTAAAGAAAATGTCTTGGGTGTTCTCATGCCTTCCCCTTACAGTTCCGAGCATTCCATCAGTGATGCTGTGGCATTAGCCGAAAATTTGGGAATTAAAACTCATCTTTTACCAATTGGCGAGTTAATGCAAGGCTTCGATCGCACTTTAGATGATTTGTTTGCAGGTACGGAGTTTGGACTGGCTGAAGAGAATATCCAATCTCGGATTCGCGGTAATTTATTAATGGCGATCGCGAATAAATTTGGCTATCTGCTTTTATCTACTGGTAACAAGTCAGAAATGGCTGTGGGTTACTGTACTCTCTACGGCGATATGAATGGCGGGTTAGCGGTAATTGCAGATGTTCCTAAAACCCGCGTGTATGCACTTTGCCATTGGTTAAATCGCCATAATGAAATCATCCCGCAAAACGTCTTGACTAAAGCACCAAGTGCTGAATTAAAACCAGGTCAAGTCGATCGAGACTCTCTACCGCCTTACGAAATTTTGGACGATATTTTGCAACGCCTAATTCATAATCATCAATCAGCAGCACAAATTGTTGCAGCCGGTCACGATCCGGTAATTGTAGATAGAGTCATCCAAATGGTGGCGCGGGCTGAATTTAAACGGCGACAAGCACCCCCCGGATTGAAAATCACCGATCGCGCCTTTGGAACCGGTTGGCGAATGCCAATTGCTAGTAACTGGGTTGGTGTCAAAAAGGCTTACCAAGCTAAAACTACAGCTACACCTAACCTTAGTTTGTTGTGATGGACAAGATGCTCATCCGCGTTGTCCAGACGCGGATAAGTATTACCATTGAAACTAAAGTCTCAAAGAAAATTATGTTAGATGAAGCAAATCTTGAACAACGTTTAGCGACTCTTGAACAAACAGTTGCAGATATCAAACATCGAGTCATTGATGCGCCTACCTATAGTAATTGGCTGGAAAAGGTTATTGGCTCAATTTCTGATGAACCAGCATTTTTGCAAGCTTTGGAGTATGGTAGGTCATTACGCCACGCTGACATATTTACAGAAGAGACTGGCGAGCGACTGTGAGATATCTACTGGACACTGACCATATCAGTTTTCTTCAAAGACGTTCAGGAACAGAGTTTTTAACATTAGCGGCTCATATTGCCCAGCATCAGGCTACAGATTTTGCTTTTTCTATTGTTAGTTTCCATGAGCAAGTAATTGGCGCTCATACCTTTATTACTCGTTCCCAAACACCTGGTGATGTAGTTCGGGGATATACTCTGCTAATGGAAATCATTCGGGGGTTTTCAGCAGCACCAATTTTACTATTCGATGCTGGAGCAGTAGCCATATTTGAAGGGTTACGATCGCAAAGGGTTCGCATCGCCACGATGGATTTAAGAATAGCTTCAATCGCACTTTCACGGAGCTTAGTATTATTGACTCGCAACACTAGCGACTTTAGCAAAGTTCCAAACTTGATGACACAGGATTGGACTGTGTAAGCTCCAAAGCGAATTAAAGAGCCAAAGATTTACTTTCAACCTTCACCATTCCACCTCTGAACTCGAAGATTGCACCTTTTAACACCAATTGTCGAGTTAAAAGAGCGATCGCTCAACTTTTTACCCTCGAAGTTGCACCTTTTACCCTCGAAGTTGCGCCTTTTATCCTGGCAGTTGCACCTTTTACCCTTATCATTCTACTTTTGAACTTAAAGCTTGCACCTTATACCAATTTTTTATAAAGCTGCATAGAATTCGATCCCCCCTAGCCCTCCTTATAAAGGGGGGAACCAGAAAAACATATCAAAGTCCCCCAATTTATCGGGGGATTTAGGGGGATCTAGATATGTGTAACTTCACATTAAATTGGTAT
>NZ_JAVRBQ020000093.1:0-20868 GCF_034531215.2 Nostoc sp. ChiSLP03a | reverse complement strand
TAAGCTGAAATCTTTGTAGGACAGTAGTTTTACTTTTTTAACTTCATCTATAATCTGTGACGTGGAAAAAGTATTTGCCAAAAAACTAGGGTTTTTGCTGGATAAAGAAAGCGAATTCTTAATTTTGGATAAAGTCGAGCTCAGATTGTATGCAGCTAACTATATCAAGTTCGGGTGATTACTTGTAATAAAATCTATTAATGTAGTGACTGTCTTAAAAGTCAAGCAATTGATTTTTTTGTGAAGATTTATGAAAGCGATGTCTACGGCGGGCTACGCTTACCTACCTGTGTACTTGATCGCGGCGCGATAAAGTTTGAAGTACCTCAACACGACTTTGGAGTACCTCAAAACGACTTTGAAGTACCTCAAAACGACTTTGAAGTACCTCAACACGACTTCGAGGTAAGCAACAGCCAAAATGGTTAGGACATTAACAGATGATAAAATTTAGACACAAAAAGGCTTTTCACCCAGTCCCCAGTCCCTTGCTATATCTGTTGCTTATACAGCAGTCTTAAATCATTCGTGATAATTTAAGATCGTTTTAACCCCCCTGCCTTGGTCTACCACTTCTTCCAAGGGATTACCAAGAAATAAATTATCCACTCTTGTGGGGTGGACATCTTATCCGCCCTACGATCTGGGCGGGTGAGACGCCCACCCTACAATAAAAGTTGTATATTTTTTTATTTGGAAGTCCCTAAAATACAAGGTTGGGTTGAACCTTTAACTGCACCTCGTATCATATCTGCGTAAGCGTGCAGAGATGAGCAAAACCGTGCTGCAAAGTTAAGCGATCGCTCAAGCAAATTATGAGAAGAAGTTCTCCTAATCGGTTTCTAACCCCCGGAACTTACGTAGATATAAACAAATTAGTAGTATCAAAAACATTAATCCATGATAAAGAACTCTAACAATAGAATAAGTTTTAATAATTTTTTAATAAAATTGGTATTTATTAAGCTTCTTTGGGGCAAAAGACCTTGTAAGTATCTAAATAGTTAGGTAATTTGCACAGGGAAAGTTAGGGTGACATGAACAACAGAGCAAACCAAAGGCATGAAGCACATAATGTAATAAAATATTTCTGTATATTCAACCGAATGTTGATTTTCGTTGCAGAGATATTTATGTTACCCAGCCTTGTAGCTGGAGAGGTAATACCGCGGTTGTTTCAAAATTTACAATGCCCTAGACTTTCCTGGCTAAGGCGTAGACAATCATCTGTGAAAACCCAACCTGTTCCTCTACCTGACAATGAAGCACAAAGGCTCAAAGCGCTGGCAGACTACAATATTCTAGATACCCTACCCGAACAAGCATTTGACGATCTAACTGCGATCGCTGCCTACATTTGTAAGACTCCAATTGCTTTAATTAGCTTAGTTGATAGCGATCGCCAATGGTTTAAATCTAAGCTTGGAATAGAATGTAGCGAAATACCCAGACATGGGTCTTTTTGTTCTTATACCATTCTGCAACCAGAGGAAATATTAGTGGTTCCTAACGCCCTTAAAGACGATCGCTTTAATAACAATCCCTTAGTCAAAGGTAATCGCAAAATTCGTTTTTATGCTGGTGTCCCTCTAATTACGCCTGATGGTCTTCCAATTGGGACATTGTGTGTTATGGATACCATTCCTCATCACCTAAGTTATCAGCAGTTAGATGCACTGCGCCGCCTAAGTCGTCAGGCGATCGCTCAAATAGAACTCATTCAGGAAGTTCGCTACCGCAAACAAGCAGAGATCGAAGGAAGACAGTTATCGCTGACTGATGAACTAACAGGTTTGCATAACCGACGTGCTTTCTTACTGATGGCTGCACAGCAGTTGAAAATTGCTCACCGCATGAAAGTGTTTTGCTGGGTTATGTTCATTGATTTAGATGGACTAAAACAGATTAACGACACCCTTGGTCATGACATGGGAGATACCTTGATTATTGATGCTGGTCGATTACTTAGGCAAAGTTTTCGGAGTTCAGATATTGTTGCCCGTTTGGGTGGAGATGAGTTCGTTGTTTTCATCTCAAGCTACTTTAAAGACGCTGATAGTATCCAAGCGCGTCTACAAACAAATATCGCTAACTTTAATCAACAACAAAACCGTAGTTATAAACTTTCGATGAGTATCGGCATAGAGCGTTACTCACCAGAGAGCAATATGTCACTAGAACAACTAATCGTCAGGTCTGACAAATTAATGTATGCTCAAAAGCGTCTCAAGCGGCAATCTGTTACATAGAATATCCCATTACATAACAGTCTTTAACTACAAATTACGAATTATTTTAATTTACCACCTGGCTCCCATGACTGCGGGGATCGTCTTGATTCGCCGTTGGTGCTACTGGGGCTGAAAACTTAGAAACTTTACCGCTAGCTTGAGCATAAGGGAGAGAAGAACCAGTAACCAAAGCTTCTAAATTACTAGCCATAATCGTCCGGGGTTGATCGCCGATCGCTTGGGCTATGGTTTCTCCTTGCTGACTCAAAAATACAAAATGGGGAATTCCATCCACCCGAAATCTCAGCATTTCTGGCAGCCACTTGGTATTATCTACATTCAGCATGACAAAATTCATTTTGTCAGCATACTCTGTTTCTAGTTGACTAATATCTGGTGCCATTTTCTGGCAGACAGTACACCAATCAGCATAAAACTCTACTAGAGATGGTTTGCCATTGCTGAGGGCTACTTCTAACGGTGTGGAAGTCTCGCTTAACTTAGCTAGAGTTGCCGAGGTTGTTTCAGTTCGCAATCCTAAGACGAGGGAAATGCTAAGTGCGATCGCTACCATTACAATTAAGAAGTTTCTCAAACGCTTCCCGAATGTAGATTCAGGTTTTTCGGGAGAATTAACAGGTGAATCAGTACTCATAACAGCAGAATTATTAAAACTTCTTAAGCAATTTCTTCTTTAGTTTAGCTGACTCTACGCTCTTTAATTTCTCTACCTTTGGAAGCTTGAACTGGGGATTGGGCATTGGGCATTGGGCATTGGGCATTGGGCATGGGGCATGGGGCATTGGGCATTGGGCATTGGGAGGAAATTTTATCCTCCCCTGCTCCCCCTGCCTCCCCTGCTCCCCTGCTCCCCTGCCCCCCTACTCCCCAGTCCCCAGTCCCCTATTTACTTCACTTACAAAATTGCTCCAGTTTCCTTCAAATAAACCCGCGTAAATGGTTCATCTTCACCCAAAGTATAATCTTCAATCAACCCTTTGCGACGAATAGAAATATCGTTGCCTTTTCTAATCACCACAGTCGAACTGTCGAAAACATCTCGCGCCAAAATCATCTCAGTTTCGGTGGGATTATCCAAAACTACGAGATTACTATTTTGGTAAAATATGCCCTGTTCTTCGAGGATTTCTTCAGGATACTCGGCAATTAGTAAATCAAGTTTGGGATGACGCAACAAAGTTTGAACATTACTGTTGTAATCTTTGCTTAATACTTTTTTCGAGCGATTCACAAAAACGGCATCACGACAAACAGCACCTATTGTCCAGTTGGGATTTTGCAAAAGGATATGATCAATCGTTGCTTGCAGTTCTTCAACTGAGATTTTGTTAAAGGTCATAATTGGTATCCTGGCATCTGTACCCAACTCAAAAAATGTTTCTAAAATATGAGAAGGTACATCAACACTTTCACCAACAGAAGGTTTCAGATGCATCAAAACGCCTGGTGCAGCATTGATTTCCAGGATGGCAAAGTTACTGGATTTCCAAGATTCTGCAAGACTTTTGGTAATCACATCAATCCCCAGGCAAGTCAGTTGGAAATGTTGGGCAATATCTTGCGCCAAGATAATATTGTCAGCATGAACTGTTGAGGTTGCATCGATGCTCATACCTCCAGCTGAAAGATTGGCAACTTTACGCAGGTAAACGGTGCGTCCTTTCTCAATCACGCTGTCTAATGATAAACGCTGTTCCTCTAAGTAGAGTTCCATCGCTTCATCGATCTGAATTTTACTCATCGGCGAGGTTGGCGTGTCTAAACGTGCAGGTTTGCGGTTCTCTTCGCGAATTAACTCTGCAAGCGTTAAATACCCATCACCCACAACTGATGCGGGACGGCGTTCTGTGGCGGCGACGAATCGACCATTAACACACAGCATACGAAAATCCGATCCTGTGATGCTTTTCTCAACAATTATTCGGGTTTGCTGATTTTCGGGAATCGCCGCCAGTGACCGATTAAAAGCAGATATCAGTTCTTTTGAGTCTTGCACATCAGCCGTTACGCCAATTCCTTTGTGACCTACTACTGGCTTAACTGCCACTGGGTAGCCAATTTCTCGTGCTGCTGCCAAAGCTTCTTTTTCGGTAAAGACAATACTACCTTCAGGCACTGGGAAACCCAAGGTTTTCAAAAATGCCTTACAATCATCTTTGCGGGTAGTAAATTCCGAATCTAGATGGCTATCACAGTTAAATGTTGTTGCTACCCCCCGGACGTGTTTTTTTCCTAAACCGTATTGCATCAATCCTTCTTCCCACAAATAAAAGGCGGGAATACCTTTCTCAAAAGCTGTTCGCAATAGGGCGTAAACCGTGGGGCCTCCGTAGACAGATGCGCGAAATCTATCTTGCAGCCTTACCAGCTGGTCATCAAAGGCAAAGTCTTCGTCTTGGGTAATGGCTTCAAACCAATCCCAAACAAAGTAAATTACCTCTCTAGTTGTGCGTTCGTGTAGTGATTGAATGCTAATCCGCGTGAGATTTGGATATGGCTTCACACTCCAGCGATTAAGGTGTAAATCCATGTCCAATTTTGCGGCTTCGGACACAACTTGGGCAAAGAGATGGGCATAAGATTCGTAGGTTTGCTCGCGAAGATTTGGATAGCGATCGCCAATGCTGGCAATATAATCTTCAATGGGCAAAGGCTCTCTAGAGTCAATTAGAGCAAAATCAAATGCTAGCGCCCCTACATTTAAATAAGGGTTGGGGCCAAGGTAATGCTTGAAGTTGAAAATATCGAATACATCCGTTCTTCTAGCATTAATGCGGACTAATTCACTGCTTTTTTGTAGAACCATTGATTACGAACCTTCGGCTAAACACCCTAAATTTTTAATGCTGAGTTGTAGTTACTCAGACTTATAGATTGTAGATTGACTCAGGTTAATTTTGGAGAGTAATGGCTTTGCCACTGAGCTAATCAGAACCCACGTTAACTTTATTACTAAGCATTTTTAACTATCTTAAGGCATAATTAAATCTTCAATCTTTTGCTAGGAACCAAGAACAGTCAATTCATCCTCATGAATAATTAAAGATATAACCTTTGAAAGGTACAACACTCATCTAAAAAATTGTATAAATATATGTAGGGCATTAAAAAGACAGTATAAAAAGACAGCAAAGTATGAATAGCACACAAGCTGCTCTAAGAGATGAAATTCGAGAACTGGCTGACGAAGCTTTTCACCAAAAGCTGATCTCTGGACATGGAGATGGTCCAGATATGAATGAATATCAAATTGTTTACCAAGGCAAACCCAGGCATCTCCCACTCGAACAAGCACGTTTTTTCTTAACTAACTTGCTTTACAGAAGTCGGGTTCATTAGAACTTGCCATCAGATATCTATTTGCATCTAGCTAGGGTCAATACCAATTACTCACATCGCCCGATAAATCTCCAATCGACCATTAGCAATATAGCCAAAAATGCCTCTAGAAAATACTTCTAGAGGCAGTTGATGTTGTAGATTTTATTTAGTGACTGGAAAATTAATAATTTTCAGAAAAGTATTTTGGTCTAATTGCGATGTTTAACGACAAGCCGCTTCTGTACGAACGCGAACAGCGTGTCGCAGACAAACGCTTTGCCTAGCAAGATCCCCGTAGGGGTATGCGTCTACGCAAATGTTAACCCTACTTTTATCAAGTAATCTATCAAAGGGATGATTTGATACATTGAATTGTCATGTTTTAGTGAAATTTATTAACTCAAATCCCAGGGGGCATCATGGTTGAAAGTAATATCAAAAAGCAGTTAGTAATTATTGGGGGAGCCGAAGATAAAGAGGGAGATTCCGTAATTTTGCGGGACTTTGTAAGGCGTGCTGGAGGTACAAAGGCATATATTGTAATTCTGACAGCAGCCACAGAACTACCAAGAGAAGTGGGAGAAAATTACATCAGAGTGTTTGAGCGCCTGGGAGCTGAAACTGTTCGCATTATTGATACAGAAACCCGTGAAGATGCAGCTTCATCTACCGCGTTGGAAGCTATTAATAAAGCAACTGGGGTGTTTTTTACAGGGGGAGATCAAGCTCGTATTACCAACATCCTCAAGGACACCGAAATCGATGCGGCTATTCACCAACGCTTTTCTGAAGGCGCAGTTATAGCAGGCACAAGCGCCGGAGCTGCTGTGATGCCAGACGTAATGATTGTGGAAGGCGACTCAGAAACACATCCTCGGATTGAAACTGTCGATATGGGCCCAGGTATGGGATTTTTACCAGGGGTAGTAATTGACCAGCATTTTTCCCAACGGGGACGCTTGGGACGTTTAATATCAGCTTTGGTACTACAGCCTGCTGTCTTAGGATTTGGTATTGATGAAAATACCGCTATGGTAGTGGTAGATAACCAAGTTGAAGTAATTGGTGAAGGTGCGGTTACGATTGTTGATGAATCAGAAGCTACATATAACAATGTGGACGAAATTTTGAAGGATGAGTCTTTGGCAATTTGTGGAGCAAAGCTTCATATTTTGCCACATGGCTTCAAATTTGACCTGAAAACTCGTCAACCTATCGTAAACAATGGCTCTGTATCAAATGCCTCTCAACCACTTGCTTCAATTAACACTTAACTTTTAGCAAGTGTATTTAAACTGAAAGTTTTATTGAACAGAATTCAGGAGTCAGAATTCTGAATTCTGCATTCTTCTTCAACTAATTGCTGTAATACCCCCTGTCTCAACCTTTTGTAGGCAGGGGATATCAAGAAGAATATCAAGGTGATTTCGTTAAATTATAAAAACTGTCAGAACGAATCTGACTGCCATTTCGCCAAACTTCAACTCTTTGTGGAGTGACTAAATAATAAAAACTACCATTATCTGCTCGATATCTGTCTTTACCAATATTCAAAGCTACTATCTTTATAGGCTTGCTTGGGGATTGCTTCAATTGCCCAATATAAAATAATTGACCATTTTCTTCACAGACTTTTACACGAGAGCTTATAGTCTCACCTTCAATAAGACTAATTCCATTACATTTCGTATCAGTGTTTACAGGTGTAAAATCTATAGGAATTGTCTGCTGTAAAGGTGAAACTTGATTTGCTACTGGGGGTGGCGTAACTGGGCGGTTCTGGTTATTCACTGGCTGAACTTTAGAACCAAAGCCAACACTTGCAGTTACGGATGTCAACAAACGCAGGGGGTCAACTGCTATTCGACCATTTGGATGAACTTCAAAGTGCAGATGAGGTGCTGTACTATTGCCTGTAGATCCCATCTCAGCAATCATTTGACCTTGAATGACCTGTTGACCCTTGCTCACCAACAAACGGCGATTGTGACCGTAAACAGTAGTGCTGCCATCGGGATGTTTAATAGTTATGGCATTTCCTAATCCCCAATTATCCCAACCTGCTTTAACAACTGTACCGGATGCCGCAGCAACAACAGGAGTTCCAGATTCCCCTGCAATATCAATTCCTTCATGCTGATATTTACGGAAGCCTTGAGAAATAAACCCTTTAGTTGGCCAGATTAATTTAGCAGTAGGGATAGGAGTTTGCCCAATTGAGGAATCGCCTGCCAATTGTGTTAAGGCAGATGTAGGTGTAGTTAATACAGCGCTTAAGGATATTAACCCAACTAGTCCATAAGTACGATATCGATAAATTATAGCTTTTTTCATAAGTTGTAAGTCTATTAGAGCAATAATTCAGACACTTTCTGATTATTTGTTGTTTCAAGCTTACTCGGAAAATATCAGGAAATCTTTAGTGACTGAAGTTTAGACTAAAGCATGACAAAATGACCCAGCAATAGTAAGTTTACAAGTTACACATCTGGAAGTAGAAAAACTCAAAGGTCAAGTCGATTTTGGATGCAAGGATTAACCTCTCCTTTAAAGAAGAGGCTTCAATGATGATTTTTTTAAATATTCTCCATAAATAAAGAGGCTTGAAACCTTTTTTAGATTTCAGATTTTGAGTTTAATTCTTGCATCCTTGCATCTAAAATCTAAAATTGTCTCGGTTACATTGCCACTAAGCGCCAGTGTTGGCAAGGTGAGCGATCGCGGCTGATGCTGTCGGCATCACTTGGCCGCGCAAAATGTAACACTATTACCAATAGTGTTACATCTGGCTTTTTGCGGTAGTTCTGTCGGCGCTTTTAATGCCAGCTTTGACGCTGATATCTAGAGTTGCTGTTCTTGACGGACAGAACACACCCAAAGCAAAAATTGAACCGAAAGGAGAAATCACCATGACCCTGACAATGACACCCACTATTACCGCCTTTGAACGATCGCCTGATGGCGGCAAGGGACTGGCGCGTGACATGCGTGTTCGCTGGGCGCTCGAAGAAGTGGGCCAACCTTACAACGTTCGTCTTGTTTCGTTCAGTGAGATGAAGCAACCCGCGCACCGTGCGCTTCATCCTTTCGGGCAAATTCCAACCTATGAGTCAGGCGATCTCACCCTGTTCGAGTTGGGGGCGATCGTATTCCATATCGCGGAGCGCCATACAGGGCTGTTGCCAGACGATGCCAATAGTCGAGCGCGAGCGATCGCATGGATGTTTGCCGCACTTAACACGATGGAGCCGCCAATCGTCGATCGGGAAATCGCCACGTACTTAGAGCGCGATGAGGCCTGGTATGAGCAGCGCCTGCGTGTCGTCGAAGATCGCATTCGTAACCGACTCTTAGAACTTTCCAGTCACCTTGGAGATGCCGACTGGCTCGATGGCGCATTCAGCGCAGGCGACCTGATGATGGTGTCAGTGCTGCTCAGGTTGAAAGACGTGGGTATGGTGGACGACTATCCAAATCTTTCTACCTATGTCGCCCGTGGCGAAGCGCGCCCCGCCTTCAAGCGTGCTTTCGCCGCTCAATTAGCGGTTTTCACTCTTCAGCAAGCAACTGAGGAATGAAAAGCCGTTAAGCAGTATTTTTAGATACTTTCTTGGGCTTGGTAAAGGCTTTTTTAACAATGGGATAACTCGTTCGTGGCACTCTGGGTCTACCAGGAGTCCAACCAGGGGACTTTCCTCGCTTGTTTGGGGTCAGGTGCAGGTGTTCCAATCCGAGACTTATTAAATCTAAACAACCCCACTCCGCTAAAGCTATGCTTTGTCTTCTTTTCCTGCAAGCAGCTTCTCGAATTAGGGTTAAAGTAGTTTATTTGTTCGTAGTGAAAAAATGGGTGAGTTAAACTTGCCTAACCCACCCGATAAAACTAAACACTAGAGAAATTAGCCATTAAAAACGCGACTGCGCCATTTATTCAACCGAGCTTCCCCAATTGTCGCAGATCGTCGAGCATCAGCAATTTGCTCTTGCAAAGCTGAAATCTGTTTTTCTTGGGCGTCAGCTTGCTGTTGCAAAGATGTATATTCACCTGTGCTAGTCGGCAAACTAGAAGACTGCCAACTACTACTAAATTTTGTTGTGCCGATGCTGGCAAATGGTCTTAAGTCTGCTAATTGTTGTTGCAAAGTTGCAATCTGGCTTTCTTGCTCTTTAATCTTTTGCCGCAAGCTTTCCTCGGCTGCTGTGGAAGCTGCAATAAAAGTATTAACTGGAGCAGCAGTTTCTGGCTTTGGCTTGAATACTTCAGCCAGCAATGCACTAATATCCGTGAGTTTCTGTCTACCGTAAGGAGCGTTGGTAATTAGCGATCGCACCAGTTGAGGTTCATTATTAGTTGCTAAGTTCTTATCACTGCTAGAGTTGCTCCGCAGCAATTGTAACATATTGGTAAATTCCAATATCTTTTTGCCCCTTTGAGTTTTATAACCCCGGTAATATGGCACTATGTTCTCGCCAAATGCCTCTAGATACTCGTCGCTATCAAGATAAGAATCAATGTCCGCTTCAAAACCTTTCTCATCTAGAATGTTGCTGTGATGTTTAGTTTCGGAGTAGTCATCGGGAGCGCGGCCGAGTAGGTGCTTAAAGTTAAGTTCAATTGCTCGGTAGCGGTAAACGTTATCAAAAAATCTGGAGCGATATAACTCTGATTTGGCAACTTGACGCACAAACTCACGGACATCGATTATACCTTGCTTGAGTTGGGATTCTGGAACTACGAGCCGCTCACTTTCCATGATGTAGGCATTACCCAACACTTGCCGATAAACTGCTCGAATTACAATTTCAATGTCATCAACTGAAGCAGTATTCCACAGTTCTATAGGTTCTGTTTGGGGAAATGCTTGATATTGGCGTCGTCTGGTTTCTTCATCTAAGAAGGTTTGCATAGTTGGGTTATTGTGGGTAAGGGGAACTAATTTGTCAAGTAAAATAAAATTTCTGTAACAGGGTGGCAATACTAAAATGCAAAGCCATAACAGTCCCTACTTAAGATTTACTAATTCCTGGTTATTGATATTAACTTATCAACTTTTGGGGATTTTTTTAGTTACATTTTCTAACAAACTTAGACGGCTAACTATTAATAACTAACAGCTAATCACAATGAGAAATTAGCAATTAGACATTAATAATTAGCCGTCAACCCCCTTTGGGAGTATTTAAAATTCAAAACTTAATTTTGAATTAGAGTATAAACGCCTGTCAGAAAAATTTCTACAGGATAGTAACTCTCAAGCACGCTCATCAAATCTAGTGTAAAAACCACCGTATTTGATCCAGTATTGTTTCAAATCATGATGAGGTGTATGTAAACTAGCTTTTGCCTGATATAAAATTACTTGGCGATGATCGCCCATCCAGATTTTGTTAACTGGGTCAACGGATATTACTGTCCCTCCTAAAGAAGCAACGCACTCAGAGAATCTCTCAATTGTTGTATATTCTAATGTCTCGAATATAAAAAAGTTACCCGAACAAATCAAGTGGCGGCTGCGAATCCAGCAGCGCATTTTTTTTTCAGCCAGTGGAGGCAACATTTTGGTTTTAATAGATTCAAGCTGAATCAACATAATGCGCTCACCGCACGTAATTCATCAGCAAAACTCTCCCGTTTTTCAAATTGTAATGGCCCAGCAGTAGATCCCCATATTTGCTTATGGGTTTCAATATCCATGCCTTTATCTAGACTTATCCAAGTACGCTCAGTTATTTCTACTTCGCTGACAAGATATGTCTGACATCCATTGCGTTGAATCAGACATTGATTGCCTGGTTCCACACTACCTCGAAACATTTCACCTTCTCGTTGGAAAACCATCGAACAGTGATAACGCCGTTCGATGCTTTCTGGGGTGATGGTTTTGAGGATATCTAATTCACGAGCTGCACCTGCATAAAGCATCTGGTCTTTCAAGCTGTAATTTTCGATATAAATGCGATCGCCCAAATCGACTAGTCGATGTACTCCTTGACGATAGGGTGTCCATAAATCGTGGTCATAAGCTTGTTCAGAATAGAAACCGATACCAGAAAAAAATTCAATCGGTAAAGGACGAAAATAAATGTGAATGTGGGCGTAAAGTTGCGGATTTGCAAAAGATTGCTTGTAGTTGCTAAAATCTCCTGCCATCCAACAGGCTAAGGTGAGCAAATCGCTAGCGTTAGTGCTAGATTCGCTGGGCGCTATCGTCACGTCGCTTCGCTCCAAATTCAAAATTCAAAATTCACGGCATAAAATCTCCATAAATAAATTTAGGAGCTTGTATCCTTTTATGTTTTAACCTGATATTTGCTAATTGGTTGAACTTGACAAAGAGCGAATCTCTGAAGAAAAGGAAGCTGTTGTCACACCTTTACCATCACTGGTTTTAATCGTCGCTACCCGAAATCGGAGATTTTGGTTAGCAAACCAAATTCGCTCTTCAGCAGCAGCGAGTTCATACTCTGTGAGCAGGGTAAAAATACCATCGTCACTCAGATGATATTTAGCCACTGCTGGAATTGTTTCAGCGTAACCCTTGTCCCGCAGTAGTTTTCCTCTAGAAGGATTTTCAACATCGGGAATTGGTACTAGTACAGTACTGCCAGAGATTGGTTTATCGTCCCAGTCTGACTCACCTTCCCAAGTCATCCGAAAGGGGTGAGTAATAGTAGCGGGTTCAATGTTATACAATTGACAGATTGCTGCCACTGCTGGATCGTTGGTGGATAGAGACTCAATTTCAATGTTGGACAATACTTCTTCAAAATGGGCGAATGCTAAATGATGAGCGCTACGCTGCGATCGCCATCGTCCAATTGAAAGTTCAAAAAAGTCAGTAATTTCCATTAGAAAAGTGATCTTAAAAAAGTAGCTTAAAATCCAAGAGATATCTTGGTAAAAAAGAAAGTTATTCTCCTAGTCTATAATGTTAGCCTCCTTGACCACAACTGAATTTGGGAGTGCTGAGTGGGGAGAGACGCGATTAATCGCGTCTGTACAAGAGTAGAAGTTAGGAGTTTTTTTTGTCCCCTTGTCCCCCTTGTCCCCCTTGTCCCCCTTGTCCCCTTTGTCCCCAGTCCCCAGTCCCCAGTCTCCTTACTTAGACAAATCTAAGCAACTTCAGTGATACTGATAATTTTGCCGCCTGTGCGATGAATGTTTTGCACTTGTCCAGACAGTTGGTTGTAGTTAACTACGTATTCCAGGTTGCCCAGACGAGTACGGAGATTACCTGCACCTTTAACAGCTTTAATCAAGAAGCGTTTGTCGGTGCTGCTGACGCTAGAACCAGCTGCGGGAGCCTTGATAGCTGTGGGTAAATTAGAACCGATATCGCCTATTAGTTTGGCTTTGCGATCGCTATCACTGCTAGCGAATCCTCTGACTAAGCTAAAGGTGCGGTTAAAGGTAACATTTTTAATTCCGATTTGGGAGCTTGTGCTGCGAACATAAGGAACAATATTCTCGCCAAAATTCTGCTGATATTCCTTGCTATCGATATAGGAGTCGATCTCAGCATCATAGCCCTGTTCGTTGTAGATGCGGACGTGTTCGGAAATTTCTGCTTGATCGGCAGGAGGACGCCCTAGCAGGTGTTTGAAGTTCAGTTCAATGAACCGATACTGGGAAGAAGAGTTGAAAAACAGGGATTGATAAAGTTCTGATTTGGCAACGGTGTTGACGAATTCGCGAACGCTGATTTTGCGATCGCGCAATTGCGATTCAGCAGTGGCTAGTCGCTCACTTGACAACAAGTGAGCATTACCCAAAACCTGTTTGTAAACTGCCCGAATCAGTGTTTGTAATTCACTTTCGCTGGTGTTCGGACGCAGCTCAACAGTAGGTGAATCAATTGCCCAAAGTGACATTGAAGTATCTCCTGAAAAACGCTAATTTAATTTAATTTCCGAGCATCCTACCCCTTATGGAGGTAGAATTTCCCATCAGTTGTCAGTTATTTTTGCTACTGACTAGCTTTTGTAAAACTTTAGTTTGTGAAAATGTGTTAAATGTCTTCGTATATCACAACTGACGGCGGAATTGGTCAAACTCCAGATTAGCGATCGCTCTGGCTAACTTTTGATCGGTCGGGATTTACGCAAAAAATAGCCGAAAATCATTCTTTTCAGATAAGGGCAATTTTATATATACGCATACTTCTAGGTGGAAGCTAGCTTTGCGGAGTGTCTCGCTTAGAAGCGGCTTTCCGCAAGGTATTGCCCTTGAGTGCGTTTAGTTTTGCGTAAATCCCAGAACGAGCAACACTGGGGATTGAAAGATTAGAGACTGAGTACAGCGGAATTATTTCCCAATCCCTAATCTCTAAATCCCCAATTTCTATTCTTTAGTTGACAGGGGTAATACTGGCGATCGTGCCACCCTGCTTGTGAATCCGCTGATACTCTTGTGAAAGCTTATTATATGGCACAAAAAAGACTTGGTTACTGCGGCGAAATTTGGAAATATTATTTACCACATTTGCTCTGTAGCCAGTAACTTCAATTCGGTATACCTTACCATCATCATCAGATCCCACACCCTGACGAGTGCGAGGAGTAGATGTTGGGTTGCGGAATGTAGCACCCTTGCTGGCTGGTGAAACCACAGGAGTAGGCGTGCTTTGAATTAGCAAACTGTTTAATTTTGGTTGTTTGCCAGCTAAGTCACCTTTGAGACTGCTGCTAGAGGAACCACGTACCAGTTGAAATAAGTGGGTAAACTGAACCAAACTCTGAATAGCTTCGGTTTTGTAGCCCCGAATGTAAGGCACAATGTTTTCCCCAAAAGTTTCTTGGTATTCGTCGCTGTCTAGATAAGAATCAATCTCACCCTCAAAACCCTTTGTATCCAGAATAGTACTGTGTGTACGCGTTTCTTCTAAATCTAATGGCGCACGACCAAAGAAATGTCTGAAATTTAATTCAATCGCCCGATAACGAGGGGTGTTATCAAAAAACCGCGAACGATAAAGTTCCGACTTTCCGACTTGACGCACAAACCCGCGAACACTAATTTCACCCCGTTTGAGTTGGGATTCAGCAACAGAAAGCCGCTCACTTTCCATTACATAAGCGTTGCCTAGAACTTGTTTATAGACACTTCTAATTACGGTTTCAACATCCTCATTAGAGCGATTTGGCCACAGATCAATGGGATCGGTGTCTTCAAACAGAGCGACCCCTAATCGTGATGCTGGTCCAAAAGCCATTCAAACTATCTCCCAGTTAATAACTAAATTTTATGAAAAGGATATTCAGCAAATGTTAAAAAACTTTACATCATAGTGACAAAGTAGCGGACATAGAAATTTTAAATCCTTATTAGTCGTGATGATTTTAAGTTTTTGCATCGTTTGCCTTTACACATTGTGATACGATGCTGAAACCATATTTATTAAAATTTGTTAAGTTAAATCATACTTTAGAAAAAATTCAGCTTTTTTTTAGTATTGGATTTGCAATTGGGATGCAAGTGATGGTATTTTGCCATTCCCTTAAGCTAGAGTATTAATTGTGCTGAGTCACTTAAGTTTATCTCAACCAGTGGGCATGAATAAATTCAACTATCTTACGTAAGATAAAATTAAGTAATATTGTCTGTTAGTCAAGGCTGAAGCTCTGACTACAAACCTTTGATTATTCATGCCCACTTACACTTAACTTATCGAATTTGGAAAGTAGCCAATTGGCTGATTAAATGGTCAAAATAGGGAGCAATAATTTGCTGCCGATCGCCTTGGCAAAGTTTCAAACTAGCAGCCTTGATGCTTTTTAAGCCTAAAATCATTGCATCCAAGGGAACTTGTAATTCCTGATAGAGCAAATTCATATAATGCAGCCCTGTGGGGCTTGTATATTCAGTGTGACCACCTGCTATGCCATAAGTAATGCAGCGAAGAAAATGCCAAAAATCTCGCCAGCAAGCTTGGGCGCGTTCAGGTGGATAAAGACCGCCTCCAGGCTGGATAATTTCGGGATAAGTTGCTAAAACTTGTTCTCTAGATTCATCAACGATTTCGGCAGCGCGATCGCGTAACAATTGAGCAACAGAAATCAACTCAGAATTATCGGGTGACAAGGTTTTAATCTGCGATAAATCTTCATCGCTTAGGTAGCGAAAAGCATCATCCGCAGCTTGAAATATAGCGATCGCTGCTTTTGGATGGGACTGTTCCCACTCAGCAAAGCTGACAATTCTAGCTTTAGCGATTAATTCTTTAACGGTTTCGCTTAATTGAGTCATTGGTTTTGGGGATAGGGTATTGGGTATGGGGCATTGGGCATTGGGCATGGGGCATTAGGAGTGCTGAGTAATGAGTAATGAGTGCTGAGTTATGAGTTATTCTCCCTCTGCTCCCTGCTCCCCTGCTCTCCTGCCTTTGCCTCTTCTTTTCCAATGCCCCATGCCCAATGCCCTAAAATAAAGAATAGCTGTACCAAATGCACTTATGGAAATCCATAAAATCCAAGCAGAACTAAAGAACCCAGATTTTCACTATCGTTTGAAGGCGATCGCTGCCCTCAATGATTATGAATCAGAAGTTGCAGTTCCTCTTTTAACAAGTAAACTTCATGACTCAGAATTTTTAGTGCGTTCTTTTGTGGCTAGGGGTTTGGGTAATCAACAATCAGCGGAATCTTTTGCAGCTTTGATGCAAATTATGAAATTTGATGATACTCCCAACGTGCGGGCTGAGGCGGCAAATTCGTTATCGCTATTTGGCAGAGTCGCAGTTTCTCATCTAGTTTTGGCATATTATCAGGATGACCACTGGCTAGTTAGACGCAGCATTTTGGCTGCGATCGCTGAAATGGATTGCCCTGAAGAACTATTTGATATATGCGTTCAGGGTTTAAAAGATGAAGATTTCACAGTTCAGGAATCTTCTGTTGATGCACTTGGCTTACTGGCTAATTCTAGTCAACATACTGCGGCATTATCCCAAATACTAACGTTGGTGAATGATGAATCTTGGCGGATGCGCGTGCGAGTTAGCTATGCTCTCAAACGATTTGATGAACCGGAAGCCAAAGCAGCTCTGAACCAACTCAGACAGGATGAAGATCACCGAGTTGTCGGCGCTGCTTTAGAAGACCTGTTGCCACAATAGCGGTGTGGGTTTGTCTGCAATGCAATATTGTGAGAAAACTTATTAGATAAACAGTAAATATTTGATTTTACCTTAAATTTGACCAAAATATCCGGTTAATCTGCCAAAATCTGGAATAAAAGATCAACTTTTTCGAGATGAGGAGGCATTTGTGACTGATATACAAACTGGTCAAATGACTTGGCGACTACCAGGTTCCTCAGAAATTGCCTTACATTTGCGGCATAATGCTTCGGAACCTTGGCGATCGTATAAAGAATTTCCCCAATATGTTCTACCCGATCCGCCTGGTTTTTCCGAAGGATACGCGACATTTTTAGCACTCCTGAAAAAGAACTGGCAATTATTATGAAAAGTGCTTCTTTTAAAAGTGATGAGTGCCTATAAATTAGTTTTTAAGGGACTTCCAGAAAATAAATTATCCCATTTCACGTTCATCAAAACGACTTTCTTTCCCCCTGCTCCCTGCTCTCCTGCCCTCAAAGCGATGGAATATTTTTTTAATTGGAAGTCCCTAATTCCTACTCACCACTCAGCACTCGTTACTCAGCACTGTATTGGTCAAGCACTCAAACTTTCACGAGTTGTTTTGCGGGTATAGGCGTTCCAAACATCGAGTTCTGAATGTGGACGACTGGAAAGCATGGCTTTAGTTGCTTGTGTGAGTCCTTGAGCAAGAGTAAAATCTGCCCCAGCAATACTTTGAAGATGCTCCATCTCTGCATCACTGAGATCGGTTGCTCGCAGGTCTGTATCCCGCAAATCGGCTCCTATCAATCGAGCATTTCGTAAGCAAGCCCCTGTCAAATAGGCTTTTGTCAGATCGGCACCACTTAAAGAAGCACCTTGCAAATTGGCTCCTGTCAAGTCAGCGCCACTCAGATAGGCTCCACGCAGATTAGCACCTTGTAAATCTGCATTTCGTAAAGAAGCTGTATTCAGAAAAGCACCATTGAGATTAGCACCCGGCCCTACCGCTCCCGAAGCTTTGTAGTTATATTCTTCGGGCCATTTCGTTTGGGAATCATAACGCGCTACTTGGAGTTTGGCTCCCTCCAAATTTGCACCACTGAGATTTGCTTGTTGGAGATCGGCACGGTTTAAATAGGCTCCCTGCAAATTAGCCCCACTCAAATCGGCTCCTTGCAGATTAGCGCCTCGCAAATCTGCTCCACTCAAATCGAGATTACTTAGTACCACCTCACTGAGGTCGGCTCCTAATAGCTTGGCTTTACTCAAGTTAGCTTGTCGAAAATCGACTTCCTTTAGATTAAATTGGTACAAATCTATCGAATCCACAGGGATTCCGGCTTTCAGGGCTGTTAAGATTTCTGGAGTTGGACTGGGGCGAACGCTTGTAATAAGTTGAATTTCATTATTTGTCATCAGCTGATTAAAATATCACTTTTGGAGTTATTCTACACTTTAGCTAAACCGGGACTTTATCTCATCACTCATTATTAATAATGCCAAAATTAGATCGCACGAGGTTTCAAAACAGATGCATATAATACCGCCTTTGACAATGATCGACTTCTTCCGTAAAAGTGAGGGTACGTGGTTTACGGAACGCGCCGTTCATCATTTTGACTCGGCGGCGGATGAGTCGGGGGAGTCGAATTTGATTATAAAAGTCATGGAAAAGGACGATCCGAAAGTCCAAGAAGTTTGTAAAGCCCAAGGGATAGATCCTAGTAAAGCAACAAGCGGTGCTAGCTTTGCATGGCAGGCTAACCTCGATACCAGGCTACCGAATACCGATAATGCTGCGATTTTGGTTGATGTTCCCGACGAAACGAAGCGTTCTGGAAAACTGATTCGCAACCAAGGCTATGTTGAGAGTATTCCAGTTGTCAGCCGATATCGATTTGCTGATGATGGAGTGCTGACGATTGATACTGACTATGACAACAATCAAGGTCAGGAACGTTGTTGGTTTGTTACGGATGATTTTCGTGTCAGAGTCAGTACGGTACGAATGATGAACGGAATTAACTTGATGACTTATTGTTCCGAGCGTCGCTGTGTTTCCCAAGAAGTCTTGGAGCAAATGATCGATCGCAATCATGCTAGGCGTTAGGGGGATTGGGGACTGGGGACTGGGAACTGGGGACTGGGAAAGAATTTTCTTAATCCCCAATCCCCAATGCCCAATCCCCAATGCCCAATCCCCAATGCCCAATCCCCAATGCCCAATCCCCAATGCCCAATCCCCATTAAGGAATGTTGCTTTGTTTCTCATAAATGAGACGTGCACGATCGCCATAACTTATTTTCATGCAAGGGTTAACAAATCATGCTCTATGTATAAGCCTTTCCTGGAATTTTTAGAAAAAGAGCTATTTCAGCGGTTTGATTTACAAAGTAGGGTCATTCCCCCTGGTTTGGAATTCAAAGTTAGCGATCGCGGCAGAAACCCAGCAACTATTCGCAGTTGGTGTTACCAATCTCAAGAGTTGCGGAAAATTCGCTATACCTATATTGATGCTGGAGAAAGCGCTCAAATTTTTAACAGCGTAATTTATCCCAGTCACCACTACGATTTACCTTTGTTAGGGATTGATTTTTTATCCTTTGGTAAAGTCAAAAACCTGATTGTGCTTGATTTCCAGCCTTTATTTCAGGATGAAGATTATCAAAAAAAATATATATTTCCGCTAAAATCTCTCCACGATCGATACCCGGATTTGGCACAAAACTTAGAAATGAAGTTTTACGATGCCAACCAGTATTTTTCTAAATATCTATTGTTTGCCAAAACTGACCCGGAAACAGTGGCAACACGAGTCTTTGAAGCTTTTCAGGATTATTTAAACTTGTATTGGCAAATGTTAGCAGATGCCAAACCGCTCCAAGACCCTGAAGATATCCAACGAATTGTCAAAGCCCAAAAAGACTATGACCAATATAGTGCAGACCGCGATCCAGCATCTGGCTTGTTTAGCAGTTACTTTGGTCATGAATGGGCAGAACGCTTTCTCCATGAATTCTTATTTGAAGATGCTGTTCCCCTAGCAGTCGGTGCCGGCAAAAGATGAGGGCAGAAGGCAGAAGGCAGAAGGCAGGAGGCAGGAGGCAGAAGTTCTTTAATTATTAATTTTGAATGCGTGAATTTTGAATTCGGAGCGAAGCGACGTGACACTTTATCAACCATTTCTCGATTATGCGATCGCCTATATGCGATCGCGTTTGGATTTACAGCCCTATCCTATCCCCACTGGGTTTGAGTCTAAGAGTGCTGTTGTGGGCAAGGGAAAGAATCAAGAAGAGGTTGTCACCACCAGTTATGCCTTTCAAACTTCAAAATTGCGGCAAATTCGGGCAGCTCACGTGCAGGGTGGCAATTCGCTGCAAGTGCTGAATTTTGTGATTTTCCCGCGTCTCAACTACGATTTACCATTTTTTGGGGCGGATCTGGTGACATTGCCAGGAGGACATCTAATTGCTTTGGATATGCAGCCCCTATTTCGGGATGATTCAGCATATCAGGCAAAATATACTGAACCAATTTTGCCCATTTTCCACGCCCACCAACAACATCTGTCTTGGGGAGGGGATTTTCCCGAAGAAGCACAGCCATTTTTCTCTCCCGCTTTTCTGTGGACTCGTCCTCAAGAAACGTCTGTAGTAGAGACTCAGGTGTTTGCCGCTTTCAAAGACTATTTGAAAGCTTATCTCGATTTCGTAGAACAGGCAGAACCTGTAACAGATTCCCAAAATTTAGTAGCCATTGAACAAGCCCAACTGCGATACCTGCGATATCGGGCTGAAAAAGACCCAGCACGAGGAATGTTTAAACGCTTCTATGGTGCCGAATGGACTGAGGAGTATATTCACGGATTTTTATTTGACCTAGAGAGAAAATTAACAGCTATTAATTAGAGATTTTTTGACCTTTGACTTCTGCCTTGAAGTATTAGCAAACCTTAACCCAAGCCTATTTATTAGACATCTGGTGAAATTAAATATGCGTTATCCACAACTCTAATAGAGACGTAGCACTGCTACGTCTCTACATTCTTTTTCATCAGATGTCTATTTACAGCATATTCGGAGCTTATGAGGTACAGTAGCAGCAATTTGTAAACCAATTTTTTAGATGTTCAGGATTAATTAATTGAAGTGCTATTTTAATTAAACCATCGACTCCAGATGCAGTCTTAGGAGAAAATTGTTTTAAG
>NZ_JAVRBQ020000092.1:0-89320 GCF_034531215.2 Nostoc sp. ChiSLP03a | reverse complement strand
ATCTAATTCAGTATCTGTATTTTTGAGTTAATTGAGGTGGCGGTTGCGCGACGTGCAACCGCCACTTCGTCCTGAACGAGCGCACGACTATTCAAGTGCAAAGTACCCACAGCTTGATAACCCGCAACTTGGGTTATTAGGGATTGAAACAGCAGGAATGTGACTCTTTCTTGAGCCATTTTTATATCGCAATCAACTAAAATCCCTATTAGGGATTGAAACAAAAGCAGAATGCGGGCAAGGGTGGCTGCAAAATGAAACATCGCAATCAACTAAAATCCCTATTAGGGATTGAAACAAAAACAGCGATCGCGGCTGGACTAATTGCATCTCCAATCGCAATCAACTAAAATCCCTATTAGGGATTGAAACAACACTACCACCCGACCAATTACCTTTACTAATCTGATTTTTCCTCAGCTATTTTCATTAATTTTAGGACTATTGAAAATTAGCCTGTGGAAAAAGCCATGCTTTTTCAAGGCTTGAGGACTTCCCGTGAAAGTCAGACTATGCATAGGGGGAGCGATCATCATATCTTCAAAAAGGCCGCAGCTACAATACTCATTCTTTTGTCTTCAGTAGCTATAACTTCATGCAAAAGGGGTTCAACCTTGGCAAGAGCAGGAACTCCCCCAAAATACTCCTGAAACTGAAAACCTGTATAAATAAGTATTTCTCCAATATCAAGAGTTAATGGTTGAGGGTTAGCACTATTACCAGGTTGAATTCTTAACCCCGATGCAGCTCCAATAATAATTTGGAGAAAGCCTTTGTCTCGATGCATATTTAGCACTACCCGATCTCGATAATATGTCGATCCAACCTGAAGAATCAGGGATGGCAGCAAGTTAGGTTGTAAATAGATAATTAAGTTTTCCAGAAGTGGTTTAAGAATATGGCGATCTATAAACCCAGCTATTTCATAGCCTTGTTGATGAGGCAATCGATCGACGTTATCTTTCCAGCTAGGCTCTAATCCATTTTCAGGAATCAAGAAGTTATCGTGTTCACTAGAAGAGAAATTTCGGGAGTGATAGTACTCAAGTGGAAAATTTTTGCCTTCATATTTATCCTGATATACACCTTTAGGCCAATAGCCACAACGATACCCTGATACTCTTAAATCTTTAGGTTGATCGGATTTAAACAAAAGTCTTTCTGGGATTGGTTGCTCAAAAAACTTCTTCATTGCTTCACGGAAGAAGACTATATTTTGGTGAAACCTCTCCAATTCAGTGGATTCCAAGGTTGTGTCAAGATAGTTTTGTCTCAGGATCGAGTAGCCTTGTTTAGCAAATTGCTGGAAGTTCATGCTGCTCACACCATATTCAATAATCAGTCATTCATTATTTAAATTACTACAAAAAAAAGTGGGAAGGTTCCATCCCAAAGTATTACTTTCAGTTAGATATTTCTCAAAAATCAGTCATTATTTTAATTACTACAAAAAGGGTGTGAAGGAGTTGCCGACAGCAGCCCTTTCACACTCTTTCTTAAAATGATTATCATTATTTTAATGGTATAATTTGTTTTCTGGAAGTCTCCTATTAAGGATTAAAACTAATTATACTGAGAGTTAGTCTCAATTATTTAGTATCAAGAAATACAAATATTCCTTCAAAGGTCATTTCACATCCAGCTTGAGGGCTGTGATATTATAGGAGACTGCTGCATACATTTTAGAAAAACTAGAAACTGAATCGACCATGGCCCTCACGCAACTGCGGAAACAAGAAATAATCTCCAACTACCAAGTTCACGAAACTGACACTGGCTCGGCCGATGTCCAAGTCGCTATGCTAACTGAGCGCATTAACCGCCTCAGCGAACATCTCCAAGCAAATAAAAAAGACCATTCTTCCCGAAGAGGACTGTTGAAGCTAATCGGACAGCGCAAGCGTCTTCTAGCTTACATATCGCAGGAAAGCCGGGAAAAATATCAAGCTTTGATTGCTCGTCTCGGTATTCGTGGATAGGACTACCGCTTATGTCTGCTGAAGAATCTGAACGCAGTCGTTTGCCTTTTGAACCGAACAAAAAGCGCCAAAAAACCGCAAAAGCTCAAAGTAAACCAGCAGCACAGCCCCAAGAATCCGTCAAAAAGGCTGATAAAAAAGTGGTTTACACCAAACAAGAGATGGCAATTCCCCAAGTAGTCAGCCAACGGATGATCCGACGGGTAGCTGGGTTCTCTGGTGTACCAACAGCTTTGGGTATTAGCGCTTTGGTTGCTAGCTATCTGCTTGCTGCCTACTCTGATATCCGACTACCTCCCATCGCCGTATTATTGGTGAACATGGGATTATTTGGTTTGGGGGTTTTAGGGATAACTTATGGCGTTCTCTCTGCCTCTTGGGATGAAGAAAAAGTCGGAAGTTTTCTGGGTTTGGGTGAGTTCAACACCAATTTGGGACGAATGGTGGCAGCTTGGCGCGAAACTCGGCAAAAAAACTTATGATGAACGGCGCTCAGGTATTAAGTAACTGTGATATTGGGTAAATGAAAAAGTTAATGTTGAAGTTGAAATTCGATCGCTTCAACATTGCTAGTTAAAATTTTACAACACTTTTTATACCCCATATCTAGTTATTTAGCGGTAAAAATACTGACTGAGCGCTGCATTCTATCTATTTATTTTGTAAACAAATTTTATTTTTAACTATTTGTAATTAGGCCAATAGGCAACAATAAAGTTAGCCTATTCATAGAAAATTTTACTCAATTAATTAATCAGGAACTTTCAGATGATTATAGTAATGAAAAGTGGTTCCCCAGAGGCGGAAATAAACCGCATTGATGAGGAACTTAGTAGCTGGGGGCTAACTCCAGAAAAAATTGTTGGTCAACACAAAGTAGTTATTGGTCTAGTAGGTGAAACCGCCAGCTTAGATCCGCTACAAATTCAGGAACTTAGCCCCTGGATTGAGCAGGTGTTACGGGTAGAGCAGCCTTACAAACGAGCTAGCCGTCAGTACCGCCACGGCGAAGCTTCCGATGTGGTGGTTAATACTCCTGATGGAGCGGTAGTATTTGGCGAACATCAGCCTTTGGTAGTCGTTGCTGGCCCCTGCTCCGTAGAAAATGAAGAAATGATTGTAGAGACGGCGCGGCGCGTCAAGGCTGCTGGAGCCGCATTTTTGCGCGGAGGGGCATACAAACCCCGGACTTCACCTTATGCCTTCCAAGGACACGGCGAGAGTGCTTTGGATTTATTAGCGAAGGCGCGGGAAGTTAGCGGATTAGGTATTATTACAGAAGTGATGGATGCCGTAGACCTGGATAAAATTGCCGAAGTTGCTGACGTGATTCAGGTGGGAGCAAGAAATATGCAAAATTTCTCCTTGCTCAAAAAAGTGGGAGCGCAGCCGAAACCAGTTCTGTTGAAGCGGGGAATGGCAGCTACTATTGAAGATTGGTTGATGGCAGCCGAGTATATTTTGGCATCTGGCAATCCCAATGTAATTTTGTGTGAAAGGGGAATACGCACCTTTGACCGTCAGTATACGCGAAATACACTGGATTTATCGGTAGTACCAGTTTTGCGAAAGCTGACTCACCTGCCAATCATGATTGATCCCAGCCACGGCGTAGGTTGGTCTGAGTTTGTGCCTTCAATGGCAATGGCTGCGATCGCAGCTGGCACAGATTCCCTGATGATAGAGGTTCACCCTAATCCTGCCAAAGCTTTATCCGACGGGCCTCAATCTCTGACACCAGACCGTTTTGATAATTTGATGCAAGAATTGGCAGTAATTGGTAAGGCGGTGGGACGCTGGCAACAACCAGCTGTAGCTCTAGCTTAAAATTCAGTTGCAACTTATTGCTAGGCATAAATAAATTAAAGTTTGTAGTGAGTTAGCGCGGTCTTCTCCCAAAGGGAGAGGCTAGCGCCAAGGGGGTTTCCCCCATAAGCGACTAACGAACCCGAAGGGTCAGGACTTGAGTTTTGATAAATCTGAAGAAGCGGAAAATCGCTCACTACAAACTAAGATTTTCTTAGATGTTTAATTATGCCTAACTATTTATTAGACCTCTTGCAAAAGTCTCTAACACCCCACCCCCAACCCCTCCCCGCTCTTCGGGAGGGGACACAAAGCGTAGCTTTCGCGGGGTGGGGTTCTTTCTTATTTTTGATTTATGCAAGAGGTCTATTGTAAAAGTGAAATAATTCCCCTTTAGAAATATTCTAAAGGGGGTTTTTTAAGCACTAACTAAAGCTATGAAAAAAGAAATCTGCAATCAATATTGATAGACAATATTTTTTGCAATTGTAAGACTTTTTATCGATATATATAGCGAGCAGGTATCCAGCGGCGACCACGATTTGTTTGCACCCAACGTCCAGGAACCACTATCCTCCTTCTTGCTTGAACAGGGGTATGAACTCTAAATCGCACTGGTCTTCTGATTATTCTAACTGGAACCGATCGCCTAACTGGTCGTCCGATCTGAGCATCGGCTTGAAAAGGAATAAAGGTAACAGCAATTGGTAAAATCAGCGCTGCACTAGCAAGCATTCTTTTAATACTCATTCGCAAACTTTCCTTTTATAATATTGACATTAAAGAGATTAATAATTGCCCAAATATTAATCTCTTTGACAAATAAATACTAGGGTTGAAAAGAGCTATTCACTAGTGAGAAAGGTCATGATTTGAATCGTGACTAATGTCATGGATAAAAATTGTAAACATGACTCGCTATTGAATAAAACGATTTTTAGAAGGTAAAACTGTTAATACCAAAAATTCCGATTTTGATGTTTGGGGCAGTGTCTATCTGACGACAATACAGTTACTACAATTCAATTTTGCCACCTGAAAAAAAGGGACGGGTATTTTACCCATCCCAGAAAATTCACTTTTATTCAATTGATAGAAAATAATCGCAAAACTTTTATTGCACTTGGGTGGGGAAAGCCCCAGGTTGCACAGCTATGTTAAGATTCTGCCCATTGCGACGTAATTCCATACGTAAATCGCTTCCGACTTGGCTATTTTCTACTGCCCTTTGGACACTGCTGGCATCTGTGACTGCTTGACCTCCAAGGGTTTGGATCACATCACCAGCGCGTATGCCTGCTTTAGCAGCTGGTGAATTTGGTACAACTTTTACAACCAATACACCTTTATCTTCATTCACACTCAAACCGCTGTTAGGATCTGAGTTGATATTTTGTTTTAGCTGAGGTGTTAACCCCACCATCTGAATTCCCAAGTAAGGATGTTCTACTTTACCTGTAGCTATTAGTTGACTGGAAATGTGTTGTGCTGTGTTGATCGGAATAGCAAAGCCTAATCCTTGTGCCCCTTGAATAATGGCTGTATTCATGGCAATTACCTGACCGCGAGAATTTAGCAAAGGCCCGCCGGAGTTACCGGGGTTAATTGCGGCGTCGGTTTGAATATACTCTACTCGCTTATCGGGAGCGCCGATGAGATTGCTACTACGTCCAGTGGCACTAATGATTCCGGTAGTTACTGTATTATCTAATCCAAGGGGGTTGCCGATCGCGATCGCCCATTCTCCGGGTTGCAGTTGATCTGAGTTACCCAAGGCTACTAACGGGAGATTGTCTGCCTGAATCTTCACAACAGCAACATCGGTCAACTCGTCTTTTCCTAACACCTTACCTTTAAAGCTACGCCCATCCTTGAGTGTTACTGTTACGGTATCAGCACCATCAACTACGTGGGCATTAGTGAGAATACGACCATCAGCACTAATAATAAAACCTGAACCAGTACCACGTTCTACCCGATCCTGTTGTTGTGGTATTTGAGAACCAAAAAAGCGTTGGAAAAGTGGATCGTTAAATTCATCTGGTAACTGGGTTTTTACGGTTCGGGAAGAGTCAATTCGCACTACAGCAGGCCCTACCTTTTGCACCACTTGGGTAACAAAATTAGGATCTGTGCCTGCTGGGATTGGAGGAGCAGCATTTACTCGACTTACTGCCAAATTAGATGCATTTTCAGACACCTGCTGAGAGTGTCCAGCTAGATAGCCGCCTGCCAATGTCATCCCCGATCCCAGCAGCACCAGCGATAGAGAGGCGGCAGCTTTTCGCCAGGGTTTATAATATTTGGCATCAGCAGTGTTATGTAAAATGCTATTTGATGGGTGTTCTCTGTCGCGAGATTCGTTTTGCATTGCTGTCTGGAAGGATATTTAGATGTATTACTAATGTAGATATGATTTATGACAGTTTTGTTGCAAAGGTATTGCGTTGTTGTGAAAAGTTTAGTTTTTTATACTAAAGAACTCAAGAGCTAGAATGGCAAGTGTGCGATATTCATCCGTAGACAGCAGACTTATCAAATTCACAATTGTGGAGAATAACTCACGAGTATACTGATTTTTTGCACTACATTCAAATAATTCATATAGGATTTGGAGAGACAGCACTTTCTCTAAAAGCCCGCGAACCATTACAAATACTGGATTGTGTTTGACAAAATGCTCAAATACCTGCCAAGTGCAACATTTGTCTTATCTACAGTGATATTTGCATCTGTTTTAACTCTTACAGTACTTGAAGGTGCGGCATCTGAAATTTAAAGATGAGCTAATATTGGCTAGAATTAAACCCAAGTCATCAATTCCCTGATGATGTCATGTACAGCTGAAGACTTATGATTAAGGCTGATGCAAATGCGCTCTGACGCACAGATATTTTTATCATTGGCGATCGCTCGGTTATAATATAAATTAATAAAGGTTGTTACTCTACTTCGGGCATTGTGGGTGGATAAAAAACAAGAATTAGCTTAATTTATAAATCTCAATCAAACGTGAAATTAATTGTTAGAATGTTGTTTCAAATGACTATTACAAATTAATCGCAATTGATGAAGAGACCAATCAAAGTTTTGTCTAGCCATATTCACTCTACAGAAGCAGATGTTTCTGGAGCTAAACTTCTTTTAGACACTTTAGCTGAACATGGTGTTAGTTATATATTTGCAGTGCCAGGAAGAGAGTCAGAAAGCATCCTTTTTAATGAATCTCCCAATTTACAGATTGTGCTAACTGCTATAGAACTCACTGCGGGGTTTGCAGCTTATGCTTATGCCATTATTTCTCATAAAACCCAAGTAGTTTTTTCAACTCTTGGTCCAGGAGCAGCAAACTTAGCCAATGCGATTTATTCTGCCTATGCAGATAGGGTATCTATTGTCTTTATTACAGCACAAGTAGAGCGCGAAAAATGCTACTATAATTATACTCATCAATGTATAGATGCTGTAAAAATGTATGAATCTATCACCAAGGTTTCTTATGAAATTGGTGATATTACAGAAATAAGTAATGTTATAAATAGCGCTTTTGAGATTACCCAAAAAGAACCTAAAGGACCAGCAGTAATTAGCATTCCTATTGATATACTTAAGCAAAGAATATCTGATGAAAAGAGTCAAAATAAATTAGCAATTAGAAATTTTAATAAATCCCATTTAGATATTGATTCAATAGATAAAGTTGTCTCTATTTTGCAAAATGCCAAACAACCATTAGTTTATGTTGGAAATCAGGTTATTAGATCGGGTTGTGTTGACATGATAAGGCGTTTGTGTGAAACTTACAATTTGCCAATGGTATCTGCTTATGATGCCAAAGGAGTCTTACCTACAAATCATGAATTAAACTATTTTGCTTGTACAAGCTATGCAGAAGGTATTTTAGGAATTAACGCAGATGAAATTATTTTTAGTCCTGTAGATTGTGTAATAGCGTTTGGCTATGACTGGAAAGATGATGTATTTCCAGACAAACACTTCAGTTATGGAATAGAAAAAACTCTGATCGGTTTTTCCAGCGTTATGCCAGAAAAAATACGTTCCCAGTTTTTAGATATTCCAGGTAATCTCGAAGAAAACCTAATTACTTTATTGCATAAGTTAGCTAAACAAAATTTTTCTTTCAGAAAACCATATAATATTACCTCACTGAAAGAAGCTATTAAGAAAAAACAAGCTAATTTGGAAGCACCTCAAGGATTGATAAATATAATCTCAGTCATCAATGCTATTAATGAGACTTCAGCACTTTTAATTTCAGATGTTGGCACATTTAGACATTACGCAGTTTTGTTTAGCAATACAGAAAAACCTAATTTTTTTCTAACTTCTGCTGGAAGTTCGTCTTTTGGTACAGGACTACCTCTCGGATTAGGAACTTGTTTAGCTTGTAGAAATGACGAAACCAAAATTATAGTCTTGACAGGGGACGGAGGATTTAACTCTATCATTGGGGATTTAAGAACTTTAAAAAATCTAGATTTAAGTATAGTAATTATCGTACTTAACAATAATAAAAATGGGCTAATCAACATTTATCAGCAAAAAGGACATGGACAAACTTATTCTCCCTCTGTTAATCATGCCGAAGCATCTTTCGTGAAAATTGCTGAAGGGTATAACTGTAAAGCATTTAAGGTTGACTCAAATGAGGAGCTAAAAAACAGTATTAAAAAAGCTTTTGAAATAGGCGGGCCTGTAGTCATTGAAGTACCGATTTATTACCCTGAAGAAGATATTGAGAGGTTAACATGCAGTGCAGATTTGGCGTAAGAGAGGAGCCTTACTTGATATAGCAGTTCTAAATGAGAAAGTGAAATCTTGCATATAGGGTGTTGACTGTTGATTGTTAACAGTGCAGCGACTATTAAATTTTTCACAACTCAAATAGGATTGCTATAAGAGAGCGGCAGGTCTGAATCCCCAAGTGCATTAGGTGTAGGTTGGGTTTCGCGTTGCTCAACCCAACGTATATCTTCGTGTTGGGTTGAACGAAGTGAAACCCAATCTACAATTTTTTTGCAATATTTTAGCCTTGCCATGCCACTACATTTTCTGACTCCTGAATTAGTAGGTCAAATCAGCCAAATTCTTTGTAAGTGTCGAACAGTGTCAGAGTATTGGGTTCTTGAATGAAGTACCCTGTGGTTGTCCATAATTAACAATGAGTGCTTTTCCATTCGGAGTGACACATGGTTGTTATTAAAAAACTCTAAGACAAGATCGCAGATATTTTTTAAGAATTGGTCTGACACCGATGCTTTTTTTGTCATGTCTGGAGATGGCTCACCATAGACTAGCACATTGTAACTGAACCTAAGCATTAGTTGGTTGAGTTGGATAAATTGAAGCATTGGAGCGATGATTGAATGAGTAGTATCTTTGGAAACAAAACTGCACCCATACTTCATTAATTTTTGTTGTTCCTCTATCGTGAGATTGCGAAGTAATTCTTTACTATCAACAAAAGTTGTGTAGCCTTTGCCACAACTTGAAGGTTGTACACACCATAAAGCTAAGTATTTTGGAGGTATCTTTAGATAAGGAGCTTCAGTGTGGGGTCGTAGCTCGTTTTGGCTTTTGGAGTCGGACAGTTTTTCATTACTTGGTGCAAACTTAACATCGTAGATATACTCGTTGTTATCTTGTGGCATTAGGCAAGTTTGAGTAAGGTGTTGTGTATAGCCAATCCACTGAAAATCAGCAGGTAACCCAGAGAGATATACCCAACCATACTCTTGCAATTCTTTCTGACGAGTCTCAAAAAAATTCTTTGTCCAAAGGCTGCTTGGGATTTCAGAGATACTGATATCCTTTGAAATGTATACATTTGAAGAATTATTGTCAGATAGGTCAACTTTTCGTTTCATAATATATTCTCCAATTCAACTGGTTATAGTTGACCAAAATTACTCTGCAAATGCAAGACTCAACTGTGAATCTATTCTGATTAGAACTATTACTCAATTGTGAATTTATGAAAATTTATTTTGATGATATAATTTCTACACAAACTCACATGTTTATATTTATCCATAAGGAGATATCACATGTCTTTAGACGATCCTCAATGGTTAGACAGAATAAATCCTCAACAAGTCGATTATGTGTACGATAGGTTAACAAATCGAGAAAGAGAGTGTTTAGGTTTATTTCTTTCAAATCATTCAGATCAAGATATAGCAAGTCGTTTTTATGTCTTAGAAGTAACTGTGAGAAGGCATATATCTAATATTTGTGATAAATTTAAGCAATTAGAGCAATTAACAGAAATTAATATTGGTCGCCTTCACTTAATTAGAATATTCATGAGATATAGACCTGAGATTGTTGATATTAATTATCCTAATTCAAATCCAATAAGAAAACCACCAATATCTATGTCTGCATATCAAATGCATGAAATTATCAAAAACCCCTTATTAAATGAAATAAAAACCATAATTCAATTAGAAGAGGAAATAAATAAAGGTACTAACATAAACGAAAGAGATGATGAAGGATGTACTCCACTTTTTATTGCGATAGAAACTAAAAAAATAGAAGTAATTAATTTTTTGATTCAGCAGCCCGATCTAGATATAAATGCAAAGAACATATATGGCTGGGGACCACTTCACAAAGCTGCAAACACTGGTTGTTTAGCAATAGTACATAGATTACTTAACGATGAAAGAACTGACCCTAGAGTAACGACTGAGATGGGTGCAACTACTGTGTATGAAGCTGCTTTTGGGTCTGATGAGGTTGAAATTATAAGGATGCTAGAAGAAAGAGGAGTAGATATTAATTTACCTAGTAACGATAGATTTACTCCTTTTATGGTTGCTATCTGGCGTGAAAATTATGCAATTGCAGACTATTTGATTGAGCAAATATCGACATCAAATATTAATCAAAGAGACGAAAAAGGCGAAACAGCTTTTTATAAAGCTGTCAAGCAAAGAAATTATGATTTAGTAACAAAGCTTATTGATAAGGGAGTAGATTATAGAATTAAACCCTTCCCCACATCTCCAAACCCGGAGGTAGATAGCTTGATTTTAGCTGCGGAAAGAGGCGATATAAATACAGTACAACGTTTTATTGATGAATGTCATGATTCAAAAAGATGCCTGGAACTCATAAATAGGAGGGACTCTCCATATTATCGAACAGCATTATCCTTGGCTGCTGAAAAAGGTCATTTCGAGATCGTAAAACTTTTGGTGGAGGCAGGAGCTAATGTTTTTGCCAGAAATAATCATGGGAGAACACCAAAAGAAATGGTTCTCAGAAGAAATCAGCACATAATTGACTATCTAACTTCTGCTGAAAGTAACTACACGTCTGGGAGAGAATGAGAAAATTGAATCTCAAAGTGGGCTACTTATATCAACACTTCTTTATAAAAACAAAGTATAAATTGTATTTTTTATGCTAATTAGTGGTACTATTCTACCAAGTTTTAGCATCAAAGCCTTCTGAATTCTGGATTCTGAGTTATTATACCAACCATACTTGAAGCAATAAAAATGCTAAAAGGAAAAATCTTACTTAAACCTGACACTTTATGGACAAGTGTGAAACAACGAACTGAATATGCTTTGCAATGCGGGGCGCTACTCTCGATTCCAACAGAATTTGAATTTGTTGAACAGGATGGCGTGCGCTTTTTGGTACGGATTTTATCTAACCTAAATCGCAAAAAAACAGTGAAGGATAAACAGAAAAAACAATCTGTTACTTCTGGTGAAGAGTTTAATCCTTTTTTGCCCTACGAAGAGGATTTATTTGTGGCAGATATCTCCGATACCCATGTATGTATTTTAAATAAATTCAATGTTGTAGATTATCATTTGCTAATCATCACCCGTGGTTTCGAGGAACAAGAAAGCTTACTCACGCTGGAAGATTTTACGGCTATGTGGGCGTGTTTGGCTGATTTTGATGGTTTAGCATTTTACAACAGCAGCAAAACCGCAGGTGCTAGTCAGCGACACAAGCATTTACAATTAGTACCTCTACCACTTGCCCCTTCAGGGTTGCAAATACCGATTGAAGCTTTACTAACATCAGCACAATTTCAAAACTCGAACGCAACTTTAACAAAACTTCCTTTTGTACACGCTTTCGCATCACTAAATTCTAATTGGGTGCGATCGCCATTGGCAGGGGGTCAAGCAACATTGGAAGTTTATCACACTTTGCGTCACGCTGTCGGTTTAGATGACAAGCAATCTGGTGCTTACAATCTGTTAGCGACACGAGAATGGATGTTAATCGTACCGCGATCGCAAGAGCATTTCCAATCTATCTCTGTGAATTCATTAGGATTCGCTGGTGCGCTGCTGGTGCGAAACGCAGCAGAAATGGAGATTCTCAAAACTCAAGGGCCGATGGCTATCCTCAAAAATGTTGCTGTATCCTAATACTTACGCACACTCTACGAATTCTTCTCTACGAGATAATTATTCTTAGTGGGAGTTTGACCAATTTGCAGCACACAAACTGCGGCAATCAAACAGAGAACGCCTGATAAAATAAACGCTTGTAAATAACTACCCGTCCAAGTTCTCAATACTCCGGCTCCGAATGCAGCTGTCGCTGCACCAATCTGGTGTCCGGCGACAATCCAACCGAACATCACGCCGACATTTTCTTTACCGAAGGCGTTGGCAACAAGACGGACTGTTGGTGGTACGGTGGCAATCCAATCAAGTCCATAGAAGACGGCAAAAATGGAAAGTCCATAGAAGGAAAAGTTGAAACTGAAGGGCAAGAAAATCAAAGATAAACCCCGCAGTCAGTATTACCAAAACAGTAAGTAGCGATTGTTACATTGGTCAGATAGCCAACCAGACATTGTAGTTCCAAAAAAATCGAATAGTCCCATGATTGCCAAAAGCCCAGCAGCCTTGACTTCAGGGATACCGTGGTCAATACAAGCAGGAATTAGATGAGTTCCAATTAACCCATTTGTGCTTGCGCCACAGATAAAAAAGCTACCAAATAACAGCCAGAAGTCTCGATTACGCATTCCCAGCCAAAGGGCGTTAAGAGTGGAGGCGATGGAATTGGCTTTGGGCTGTAATACTTCCACAGTTTCGCTGTTGTCGCCAAAGGCTCGCAAACCGACATCCGCGGGACGATCGCGCATAAAGACTGCGATCGCTGGAATAATTAGAAGTGCTGCACCAGTCAGAGCCAGAGCCGCAGTTCGCCAGCCAAAGCGATCGGCTATTGAGGCCAGCATCGGCAGAAACACTAGTTGTCCCGTGGCTGTACTGGCGGTTAAGATCCCCAGAACTAAACCTCGTTTTTCCAAAAACCAGCGATTGACGACAATAGCACCCAAAACTAAGGCAATAACTCCGCTACCAGAACCGACAACTACACCCCACAGCAAGACTAGCTGCCAGGAAGCTGACATCAAAGTGGTTAAACCGACACCAAGGGCGATGACAGCAAGTGAGAATACCATCATCCGGCGAATGCCGATTCGCTCCATAACTGTGGCAGCAAAAGGGCCAATTAATCCGTAGAGTACTAAGTTAATGGAGATTGCCAAAGATATAGTTGCTCTACTCCAGCCAAACTCTTGTTCGAGAGGCACTATAAAAACTCCAGGAGCAGAGCGAATTCCGGCTGCCACCAGCAAGGCTAGGAATGTTAGACCCGCGACGATCCAAGCATAGTGGAACGAACGACGCGCTAGGAAGGAGGGTAAGGGCATGGTTTGGAGGGGGGAGTGGGGAGCAGGGGGCAGGGGAGAAATCAATTCAAAATTCAAAATTCAAAATTCAAAATTAAAGAACTTCTGCCTCCTGCCTCCTCTTTGCCAATGCCCAATGCCCCATTCCCAATTTAGAGACAACTACCCTGCATAAGGGTTGCCAATTCTGTCTACAGAGACGTTGGAGGAAAATGGCAAACGACCTGGATTTAAGCGTGGTTCGGCTGCATAGCCCACAGGAACTAAAACAGCGATCGCTAAATCTGGATTATCTCCTGCACCAATCACTTGTTTTACTCGATCCTCAATCCAACCGTTCATAAAACAAGTGGACAATCCTAGACTTTCTGCCGCTAGCACCAAATGTGTAGCGGCAATGATCGCATCTTTGATCGCATATTCGCGTCGCTTCTCGCCTAGCGTTGCTTGAAATTGCGGAACGGCGGTTTTAAAGTAGTTTACTGTGCCTTCATTCCATGCCCCAGTTTCCAGTCCCCGCTCTAGAATTGGGGCCAGGTTTTGTTCGCCTGCGTTAGGATCGGCGGCAAAAACGAAGGTTACAGGTGCTTGAACAATTTGCTGTTGATTAAAAGATGCCGCTGACAATGCTGCCTTTTGCGCTTCATCTTGCACAAGAATAATTTGCCAGTCCTGGAGATTATAGCTGCTGGGTGCTGCTACGGTTAACTCTACCAGTTGCTTGAGCAGTTCTGGGGCGATGGGGTCTGTTTTAAAAGTTTTGATGGAACGACGTTGAGCGATCGCACTGGGTACATCTAAAGGTTGGGTTTGGATGATGGAACTCATGATATTCTCCTGATAGTTGGATTATAAGAGGGTTTCGGATTTTATATCTCAAGTGATTAAAAGCTCTAAAGAGCAGGACAATCCAAATATGTTCCTCTCTAATTGGCAATGTTAACTGGGTTAGAGATATGCTCGTGGATAATGCGCCATTCTCCCTCTCGCTTCTCCCATACAAGTGTCGCATGAGCCGTAATTCCAACCGCCTCATTCCCTATGGTGGATGCTGTACTGTGGAAGATCAAAGCAGAGACGGTAATGTTATCACCTGGAAATATCTGAATATCCCCAACTGATTTAACTTGCCACTGGGTTATTGCTGTCATGAACGGCTTCCATATTTTCTCGTAGGATTGCCATCCTTGAATTCGAGTGGTCTGGGGTGAGAGGGTATCGAAGGCGAGGAATTGTTCATCTTGCCAGTAGAGATTGTCTAAAAGAGAAAAATCAAAGGATTTGTTGCCTGGACTAAACGCAGCTAGCCAATCGTTAACGCGTTCTTTGATTTTTGCTGCATCTAAAGTATCTTTCATAGTTCACAACCAATTTTTACAATCATTTTACTGATGTTGTATCTAGGAAAAATCTAAAAATCCTCAGTTTGATTTGATACTTTAGAGTGCAGAAAGTGGGTTTTGATTATTTAGATGAGAAGAATTAGGCATTGACCACCTGTTCGTTAGCAGGCGACCAAAATGGATAGTCTGTATATCCTTCTTCACCGCCGCCATAAAAGCTTGCTTGATTTGGTTCATTTAGTGGTGCATTCAAAGCCAAGCGTCGGGGTAAATCGGGATTTGAGATAAATAATGTGCCAAAGGCAACTAAATCTGCTGCTTTGTTTGCCAGTACTGCATCGCCTTTTTCACGGGTATAACCGCCATTGACGATTAGTGTACCTGTAAAGCGATCGCGTATATGACTAGTGGGTACTATTATCCCGCCATGTCTAATGTCTGCTTCTGTTGCCTCATAAATATGCAGATATGCTAAATTAAACTGGTTCAAGGCTTGAGCCGCATAACCAAATGTCTCCAGGGGATTGGAATCACCTATATCGTTAAAAGTCCCACTGGGAGAGAGACGTACCCCTACTCGGTTGGAATCCCACACACTAGTTACCGCCTCTGTCACTTCTAACAGAAATCGGGCGCGATTCTCAATCGAACCCCCATATTTATCTGTACGTTGATTGGTGCGATCGCGGAGAAACTGATCTATTAAATAACCATTAGCTGCGTGAATTTCCACGCCATCAAACCCAGCCGCTAAGGCATTTGCGGCTCCCTGACGGTACTGTTCGACTATCTGCGGTATTTCTGAAGTTTCTAAAGCACGAGGCGTAACAAAGGGTTTTGGCCCCTCATAAGTTGAGGCATCACCTTTAGGAGCAATAGCAGAAGGTGCTACAGGTAAAACTCCATTCGGTTGTAAATCAGGGTGAGAAATCCTGCCTACGTGCCATAGTTGCAGAAAAATTCTGCCGCCGTGCTGATGTACGGCATCGGTTACTAACTTCCATCCCTCCACCTGTTCTGGTGAATGAATTCCTGGTGTCGCGGGATAGCCTTGTCCTTCAGGAGTTACCTGTGTTGCTTCAGAAATAATCAGTCCGGCGGAAGCACGTTGGACGTAGTAAGTAGCATTCAGTTGGTGTGGTACATTTCCCTCACCTGCGCGGTTTCGGGTTAAGGGTGCCATCACTATCCGGTTAGGTAGTTCCAGATTTCCTAATTGGTAAGGAGAGAATAAGTCGATCTTAGTAGTCATTGGTTATATCTCCAAATTATTTTAGTCATTGGGCATTGGGCATTGGTAACTCTTCCCCAGTCCCCAGTCCCCAGTCCCCAGTCCCCAGTCCCCAGTCCCCAGTCCCCAGTCCCCAGTCCCCAGTCCCTAATCCCACACACTAAACAATCGATCGAATAACGCCACCATCTACCCGCAAAGCCGCACCATTAGTTGCCGATGCTACGGGACTAGAAAGGTAAACTACGATCGCTGCTACTTCTTCATTTGTTGCAAAGCGTTTGATTAAGGAACTTGGACGCACATTTTGAAAAAACTCCGCCTCAACGTCAGCGCGAGTAATACCGCGTTCTTGTGCCAGGTTGGTAATAAAATCTTCAACTCCTTCGGAACGAGTTGGCCCTGGGAGGACAGAGTTTACTGTAACTCCAGTCCCCACAGTCATTTCTGCTAAACCTCTGGCAATGGCAAGCTGCGCTGTCTTTGTTGTGCCGTAGTGAATCATTTCCACTGGGATCTGAATAGCAGATTCGCTGGAGATGAAAATTATCCGCCCCCAGTTTTGCTCTAGCTGCTTTTGCAGATATTGCCGACTCAAACGGACTCCACTGAGGACGTTAACCTCAAATATCTTTAACCAGTCTTCATCAGTAATATCAAAGAAGGTTTTTGGCTCATAAATACCCACATTGTTTATGAGTATATCAACGTGAGGAACCTCTTGAATGAGTTTCTCTATCCCTGATGCAGTGGCTGTGTCAGCAACAACACCAGAAACTTTTGCGTCGGGTGTAGAATGCTTAATTTTAGCGATCGCTTGAGCTACTCGTTGTTCAGAACGACCGTTGACAATTACTGATGCACCCTCTTGAGCTAGCCCAAGAGCGATGGCCAAACCAATACCTGCGGTTGAACCACTGACCAGTGCGGATTTACCATGCAATTTCAAGTCCATTTCGCTCTTTCCCCGTTATTTGAAACAAAACGATCTGGGATTGGGGACTAGGGACTAGGGACTGGGGACTGGGGGACAAGGAGGACAAGGGGAAATTATTGAACAAGTCTCTCCCAAGTCTCCCCCTCTTCCTTGTCTACCTTGTCTCTTCCCAATGCCCAATGCCCAATTCCCCATAGCCTTAACTTAAATTAAAGATGCTGTGCTAAGGTCTTATTCAAGGTAGTTTTTGGAACCGCCCCGACGACAGTATCAACCTGGCGACCTCCTTTAAAAACCATCAATGTCGGAATGCTGCGAATTCCATAGTGGCTAGCGACAGTAGGATTTTGATCTGTGTTCAACTTCACAAATTTCACCTGTCCTTCGTATTCAGCAGCAACTTCATCGACAACTGGGCCCACCATCCGGCAAGGGCCGCACCACGGTGCCCAAAAGTCTACTAATACCGGAATTTCACTTTCCAAGACTTCTTGCTTGAATGTGGCTTCTGTGACGTTTGTAATGGATGACATAAATTGCCTTCCTACTTAATTCTATTATTCGATAATATCGAATAACAAAAATATATGCCACTTGATGAGATAATGCAACTATGAGATTCCTTTATCATCCAGATAGAAAAAATATTTCTTTACCAGGCGTGTTGTATGCATTGGGCGATCCGGTGCGGCTAGAGATTGTGCGGCTGTTAGCGACTGAGGGGGAACAATGCTGTGCCAAATTTGATTTTGCGATCGCCAAATCAACTATGTCCAACCACTTCAAGATTTTGCGGGAGTCGGGGATAGTCTTGACACGCAAAGAAGGGACACACCATATTAACATCCTGCGGCGTGAAGATTTAGAGGTACTGTTTCCAGGGTTGTTGGATGTGGTATTGAAAGCTGCTCAACCATTACCTGTTGAATCCGCCAGTACTAAACAAACAGCTTCAAGGATTTAGGGGTATTGGGCATTGGGCATGGGGCATGGGGCATGGGGCGATCGCTATTTGTTTAAGAATCTGCTCGTTTTTTAATTTGTGTTTCTAAATCGGCAAAGATATCATGTTGTTCTCGAAAAGTCCTTGGAGTGTGGGATAAACCTAAATCTGTAGATAGCAAATCAATACCGTCGATAATTTTGGGAATCTGAACTCGATCGACTTGCAGACTGAGAAAGCATTTTTCCCTGTAATCTGGTCTTTCCTGAAAGCGTGCGATCGCTTTTTTCAAAGGGCGGATAACCTGATATGCTTTTTCAGCCTTCTCAATTGATACTTGAGGTATTGGCGATCGCAGCCTGAGAACTGCTAGATCGATTAAATCTCTTGCCTCAACGCTGTCATCGGCATAAGGGTCAGAATTTGACAGCAGCTTAGAGGTAAAACAGTCATTAAAGCTTAAGCAAGGAACGAGTGACCACTTTGGATATCTTGGTGGGTCTAGTTGAAAACGAGTTTCGGCAATAATTTCCGTTTTAATCGGCACATCATCTACAAAAACTATCATCCGAATTCCATATTGGTCAGTTGTGCTACGTCCAACTTGGATTTTATTTAAATCACGAAATAATGCTTCATGCCCACCCTCAAATACCACTTCCCGCAGGTATTTGTAGCCTTCTGTACCAACAGAAGCGATAAAATCAACATCCTTACTCCAACGATATTCTTTAAACTCAAATGCCAGAAGGGTTCCGCCACCAAAGTAAACAGAACCCTTTCTCAGTATGTCAGAATCTAAGCATTTAAGAACTGTGAGAATTTGATTATGGTGTTCAAACCTAAAGGTCATAAATAAACTTGCAACCAGGATTTATAACGTCTGGCGAGTTCCTTAAGGAAATTCAGTTCTTCACCCTCAAGATTATTAAATAGATTGTGATATTGCCAGCCACGTTCGTAACGACTCAGCATTTGTTCTGGAGTAAACCTATATACATCGGCGGTCTGCCAACAAATTGACTCCAGAAAAGGCAGCTTTTTGGGTACAATAACAGGATTATTTGTTGGTGTTGCGGTTGTCATAATTTTTTTAATCAACCACTTTCGGCTTAGTTTAATTTTAGCTTTCGCGCCTGATATTTGCCCAAGGTATTTGAGAAAGATAAATCAGTGCCCAACTATAAGGCGGTTAGACAATTAGGGGGCTGTTTAAGAATGCGCCACGAAAGAGCGATCGCCACTACTAAAATTAAAACTCCACTCAAAAAAGGTGTGGAACTACCAAATGCTCCAAAGCTAAATCCTGCCCATGTTGGCCCGCTAATGCGAGCTAGTGATGATGCTGAGTTCAGAATTCCCAATGTTTTACCTTGTTGTTCAACTCCTGCAAATCTTGAACCCAAACTACTAACCGTTGTTTGACTTAAGGCAAATCCCCCTGCTAACAAAGTGATGGCAGACAATAGTAACACTAGATTTTTGGAAAACGGAACAAATAGTAACCCCAAACCAAATGCTGTTACTCCTAAAATCAGCACTTTCTGTTCTCCAAAGCGTTTGGTAAACCATCCTATAAGTCCACCCTGGATACTAGCACTGACTATACCTATGAATACGAACAGATAGCTGATTTGCTTAGGTTCCCAGTGGAACTGCTGCTCTAGCCATAAAGGAAATATCGATTGCACACAAGAGAAAGGAAACACCACCAAAAAGGACATCACCACCAGTAGACCGATTTGTGGACGCTGCTGCAACACCTCTCTAAAAGCTTCTAAACGATTATTCGGCTTGTGGCTGGCTCTAGTTTGGGTTTTGATTTCTGGATTTAAAGACTCCGGTAGAGCCTTTAAGGCTAAAGTTAACGCTAACAGAGATAATCCAGCAGCGGCAAAAGCTGGTAAATGGAAATTAGGGTTGTAGCGATCGCTTCCTGTAAGAATACCTCCGATCGCTGGGCCGAAAATAAAACCCAGTCCAATTCCTGCTCCCAGCATCCCGATACCACGGGAGCGATTTTCTGATGTGGTGATGTCTGCCATGTACGCCATCGCCACGGAAAGATTAGCTCCCATGATTCCGGCTAAACTCCGAGCCACAAACAACATCCACAAAGAACTGGAAAGACCCAAGCCGATATTTGCAATGACTGTACCGAATAAAGTTAATAGTAAAATTGGACGGCGACCGTAGCAATCGCTGATGCTTCCCCACATAGGTGTGAAGAAGAATTGCATCAATGAATAGACGGCTAAAAGTAGTGTGGCTAGATGAGGTTTTGCACCGTAATGTTGAGCATATAAAGGAAGTAATGGCAGGATAATTCCAAACCCTACTAAGTCAATGAATACGATCAAAAACAATATAAGTTTAGCTTTGCCACTGTTCATAAAATTTCATTAGAGCTGATTCGTAAAGAAAATCTTAAAAACGCTTCAATTCTTACTTAGTCTGATTTTCTAATAAATTTAACAACAATTAAAATTCTTTTTGAGTCCTCCTTTAGAAGACTTTAGCTATGAGACTGAGACTTCGAGTCCCAGGCGGATGTGAGCTTAGTTATTTTTCTGATGTGCCATCTAGTTGGTGCAATATGTAAGTAAAACTTCATGAAGCTCTAAAATCAGACTCGTTTACAGGAAAGCTTACAAGCACAAAGAACTTAACTCGTAATTTCTGCCGCAATCAAATCAGCTGCCGCTCTACACTTAAAATATGACCATTAGTATAGTTTGATTGACTGATGTGGGGTTCCTCTCCCCAACCTATGTCCAGACATTTTTTGTGTAACTTGCGATAGGCAAGTGGTAAGGCATCAGCAGGGGCGTGGATTTCGGCAGCCAAATCGTAAGGCATAACTTTAGGGCTTTGAGACTCAACTATTAATTTATCTTCTTGGTTAATCTTCAAATTATACTTACGGAAAATTTTATCTGCCCAAGGTTGTGTCAAAAAACTACGAAACTGAATGAATTTGGAAATGGTAGTTTTATCATCAATGGGAACGTGGGCAATAAACAAGATGACATTCTCAGTATTAGCATAAACCATATTAGGCATATAGAAGCCGCGTGTTGTCTTTATTTTCGGAGGTTGTTTTTGGCGGAGATATTTCCAAAAAAATCCTTTGGATGACTGCCGATTGTGATATAGCGAGGCACTTCCGCCCCAGCCTTCCATATTTATCTCGTAATTTGCTAGCCGTGGTTCCTGAGCTATTCCACTCCCAAAGGAATTAACATGGACGAAAGCTGAGTGAGCAGGGTCAATAGAGTTTTCTATTAAGCGGGTGTAATGAGCATTGCATTTAAACTCTGATTGCAGAGACCGCAAAGCTAGATTCTTGACTTCGGGAAATGATGGGAGTGGGGGACATTCATTTTCGGGAATGTCTCCCCAGAACAGCCAAACAAAACCATATTTTTCTTGAACTGGATAAGCATCTAGATGAGCCTTTTTAGGGATAGGCACACCAGGCTGATTAGCAGGAATTTCAATACAAGCACCATCGTGGAATTTCCAACCATGATAAGGACAACGGATACAATCGTTTTCCACCTTCCCCAAGGAAAGGGCAGCACCACGATGGGGACATTGGTCTAGGAAAGCCATCACCTTTCCTTGTGAGTTACGGTACAGGACAAATTGCTGGTTTAACAGAGGAACTCGCAGAGGCTTGCTAGTAATTGCCGAGCTGAATTCACATGCGTACCAGAAGTTTTTTAACATAGCTTTTTTCCTGTTGAATCAATGCAATTAGATGAATAGTAAGGATGATTTAATGCACTATTAACTCCGTTGCCACTAAACCCAAGATAAATAAGAAATCAACTGCGGAACTAACTAGGGTGCCAAAAATGCTTGCTGGTAAAGCATTACCTAAAAACATGATTAGCGTTCCTACAAACATCCACGGCCACTGAGTTTCACGCCAGATATAAAAACCTGCCATACCTACTAGCAAAGCGGTCAGGATTGTCAGAATTGGCACGCTACAACTTTTAGGTTTGTAACGCAAACTGCCAGCAAAATTTATCGGTGCTAGTTCTAAGTATCGAAATTCGGTCAGCAATCCAAACGCAATCAGCCCGAAAGCAATTGCCCAACACCCATAGCACACAATTGGGTAGCTTGCCCATACCACACCAGCATTGCAGGCTAGTTTGACAGCAACCACCACCAACAGTGGAATAAATAAATTGTGAAAGAAAAAACGCAGGCGATTAAGTAATTCCAATAGTGTGCCTTCATTAATTAGACGACCTACCGAAACGATCAGATTATCGTAGGTCATTCCAACTAGCACTGAGATCAGCAGCAATATATTAATGTTGTGCGAATGTGCAAATAAGTTAAAGCTCCAAATCGCCAACCCAAAACTTGCTAATGTATAAACTGGGTACAAAAAAGCTCCCATCTTTGCATTCCTTGTATTTTCACAGAATGTAAATCTAATTTTTTCTTAAACGACATTAGTTGTCGCTTCTTTAGCTATGGCAACTTTCTGGATCGCAGCGTCTTGGCAAGCAGTCGATGTATATTTATTTGTGTAGTATGAGGTATTAACAACAGGTTCCTTGCCCCAGCCCATATCTAGAAATTTTTTGCGTAGTTTACGATAGGCGATTGACAAAGCATCAGAGGGGGCGTGGACTTCGGTTGTCAAATCATCAGGTATCACAAAGGGGCTTTGGGACTCAACTATTGGTTTATCTTCTACTAAAGGCTTTAAAACCGACTTTCGTACTTTTTCGTCAATCCAAGATGTGGTGAAAAAGTTGCGGAGAACAATCCACTTACTCACTGTCGTGTTAGCGTCAATTGGCAAGTGAACACTAAAGATAATCATCTTGAAATGCCCAATAGGAAAGTCAAATTCCAGCCAGCTAATGTTGGGCATATAAAAAGATACTGTTACACGCAGAGGACGCGAGCTTTGTTTGTTGAGGATAGCTTTCGACCAGCGTCTAACTTTTGTAGCCTGATTTATTGTGACGGTAGCACTCCCTTTCAACTCTTCCATCCGCACACCGTATTCTTCAATTTTGTGCTGCTCTGCGATGCCGCTACCGATGGAGTTTGAATGCACAAAGGGTAGGTGGGAGATGTCAAATTGGTTTTCTAATACACGGCTGTAGTGAGCGTTCCATCTGAATTCACCATAAACGGCTCGCCAAGCAGGGTTGTCGAATTCAGGAAGTAGTGGCAGGGGAGGACGTTCTTCTTCTGGCAGGTCTCCCCAAAACAACCAGACTAAACCATATTTCTCTTGAACTGGATAGGCATCTAGACGAGCTTTCTTGGGGATCGGCACACTAGACTGATTGGCAGGAATTTCAACGCAACTACCGTCTAATTGAAATTTCCAACCATGATAAGGGCAACGGATACAGTCATCTTCTACCCAACCATTAGATAAAGCAGCGCCGCGATGAGGACACTGGTCCAGGAAAGCTATTACTTGTCCTTTGGAGTTGCGGTAAAGGACAAATTCTTGGTTTAGCATCATGATACGCTTGGGCTTACTGCTAATAGCTGAACTAAATTCACAGGCGTACCAAAAATTTTTTAACATGCTTTCCTCTGACTTTTAAATCAATTAATGCAATCTTAGATAAAAAGTCGAAAACTATTTATTTATTTGGTTGTTAAGCAAAAGGCGTTTTTTACTAACTTGAGTGAAGTCAGTCTAAAACGCCTTAAACTGCTACAAAGATTGAAACATTTGCTATATAAAAATAGCAATCTTGATTACTAGGAGAATCATTATAGATGCATTTTCAATCCACGTTTACAATTCACTGGACTAATGCATATTTCAACACTTAGTAGATTTCTATGGCAGTGGAAAGAGTGTAGCAGTACGTCATTATCGTATTTTCTACTCACTAACTCAATTTAGCCATTACCTGCTGCACCTTGTAATAGTCCTCCTACTGACCGTCCTATTGCACCTAATCCATTTGCTGTATATATTATTAGTCCTGTCGTGAACTGTCCTGCTGTTCCTGCCGTCGATCCAACATTTCCAACTGTGTCTCCTACTGCACTGTCTCCTCCTCCTACAATACCAATGAGTTGTGTCTCATCTAGTTCTTCAAGAAATGAGAGTGTTTGGATTTCTTTGTTTGGCATCGATTGTTGCATCATGATTGTTTCCTCTTAGTTTTTTTCAGTACACATCACAGTAGTAGGGAGAGGTAATTCATCTGGTACATGAATTACTCTCTATAGTTATTGACATAGTAATTTTGACCTCCATCAGAGGCGATCGCTAAACAGCTTACTATGTTCAAAGTAGTTAAATAAAATACTTAACTGGTACATTTGCCTGTGTACTTGCTAGTTAGTTGATACATCTATCAATATACAACACAGCAACTTGATTCTCAACACTTTTGTAAAATATCCTACTTTTCCCACCTTTCCTACTTTTCCCACTTTTCCTATTTTTCCTACCTGAAATCTTAAAATAAATAGTCTAGAATTAGACATATTTATTAGTGATAGAAGCTTTGGGAGACAGCTAGATAAAATACAAATATATGTATAAAAAACTTTTATAAAAACTAGTAATTAAATACTTAAAAATAGCTAAAATAGCTATTAAATAAGGCGTTGTTGCGTGAATATTCGATACCCAAATCATTAATGGGAATATGTCACATTAGCATTACCGATTTTGAAATTAAATTTTATTCCAGCTATAAATTATCTGGGTTGGGGTAGACTCTTCCTTTCCAAGCGCCGCCGCGCCCTTGCCAGTGACGTAGTGCTGAGTCTAAAGTCATTAAGGTATAGATAAAAGCGATCGCAGGTAAACTAAAAGCGAACCAGACAGAACATTTATAAAAGCGGATTGTCGGGTAGTAAGCGAAAGTCATTAATAGCCATCCTAATAAACCTGTAAATGCGATCGCCCAATTGCTCGAAACTGCACCCAGAATCACACATACAGGTGGAGTTAAATAAATCAGAGGCATTCCCACCAAAGTTCCCAATAATATTAATGGTGAATAATTCAGTTGGGTATAGGCAGTACGAGCAACCATATCCCAAATCGTCGCTAGCGAGTCATAAGGGCGCAAGCTTCGAGTCAAGCTACTCAATCCCAGCCAGATACGCCCTTTAATGGGGATTTGGTACTGGGTATTGGGTACTGGGGATTGGGAAAACTCTTCCCTAGTCCCTAGTCCCCAGTCCCCAGTCCCTCTCTTAACAGCTTTAGCCAGGGCACAATCGTCAATTAAAGCTTGACGAATCACTTGAATTCCCCCGATTCGCTCTAAAGCTTCTCTACGAATCAAAATAGATCCCCCGGCGGCAGCGGCTGTGGGATTGTTAGGATTATTCACCCAGCGAAAAGGATAGAGTTTTTGGAAGAAAAAGACGAAAGCTGGAATCAAAAGTTTTTCCCAAAAGCTCTCACACCTGAGTCGCACCATTACCGAAACCAAGTCTAAATCTTCCTGCACAGCTTTCTTCACGAGTCGACGGAGATTACCAGGATCGTGTTCGATATCTGCGTCAGTCAGCAAAAAATAGTCAGGTGCTAATAAACTCGCACTTTTGATACCTTGCTCAACTGCCCAAAGTTTACCCGACCAACCAGGAGGTAGTGAAGCGCCAGAAATAATATGCAATTGCTCAGGTTTCCCAACAGCGTGGGCAACTCCTTCGGCAAAGTTTGCTGTCCGGTCTGTGCTGCGATCGTCTACCAAAAACACGTTGAAAGAACCAGGATAATCTTGGAGTAGGAGCGATCGCAAACTAGTTGGTATTAACTCAGCTTCGTTACGCGCTGGAACGACCGCACAAACCACAGGTAACGATTCTAGCTGAGTTTCTGTAAACTCTAATTGCTGATCTGTTCGCCAAAACTGTCCCCAAAAACCCAGCAATACTAACCAAATTGTCAACGATAAGAGCATCAATCCTAATACAATTACATCCATAACCTATTGCAAATTATCAGTGACTCAGACAGAATACTATGTCTATTGATAGAGGAAAAAAAATTTTTTTGCTGTAATACCGCGTTCATATCTAGTGTTGGGTGTTGAGGTTAAATAGTTTTTCATGCAAACACAAGACAGGGTAAAAGTCAATAAAGTTGCAGATGCGATCGCAGCTAGCCAAGAATACCTGCTTTCAATTCAAAATTCCGCAGGTTACTGGTGGGCAGAATTAGAATCTAATGTCACCATCACTGCTGAAGTCGTCCTCCTGCATAAAATTTGGGGAACAGACCAAACCAGACCTTTACACAAAGTTGAAACATATTTGCGTCAACAGCAACGAGAGCATGGGGGCTGGGAACTTTACTACGGTGATGGCGGAGAACTTAGCACTTCGGTTGAAGCCTACATGGCTTTAAGACTGCTAGGCGTATCAGCAACCGATCCGGCGATGATTCGGGCGCAAGCTTTTATTCTTCAACGGGGTGGGATCGGCAAAACTCGGATTTTTACCAAGTTGCACCTAGCCTTGATTGGCTGCTACAACTGGCGCGGTATTCCCTCGCTACCACCTTGTATAATGCTGTTGCCGAAAGCTTTCCCTGTCAATATCTACGAGATGTCTAGCTGGGCACGTTCTAGTACAGTACCATTACTGATTGTATGCGATCGCAAACCTGTTTATCTCACCGACTCAGCTATCAACCTAGATGAGTTATACGCTGAAGGTATCGATCGAGTCCGGTGGGAATTACCTCAAAGTGGCGATTGGACGGATTTATTCCTCACTCTCGATCGAGGGTTCAAGTTGGCAGAAAGCCTGAATTTAGTACCCTTTCGTGAAGAAGGCATCAAAGCCGCCGAAAAATGGATTTTAGAGCGCCAAGAAGCTACAGGCGACTGGGGCGGCATTATTCCGGCGATGTTGAATTCAATGCTAGCTTTACGGTGTCTGGACTATGACACAAACGATCCCATTGTAGAACGAGGTTTGCAAGCAATTGATAACTTTGTGATTGAAACAGAAGATAGTTATCGAGTTCAGCCTTGTGTTTCACCCGTCTGGGATACAGCTTGGGCGATGCGTGCTTTGATAGAATCTGGCTTTGCACCAGATTGTTCGGCTGTCGTCAAGGCTGGAGAATGGTTATTGCAGAAACAAATTTTAGATTACGGAGATTGGGCTGTCAAAAATCGCCAAGGAAAACCAGGGGCTTGGGCTTTTGAGTTTGAGAATCGCTTTTATCCCGATGTAGACGACTCGGCGGTGGTGGTGATGGCACTGCATTTGGCGAAACTCCCCAATGAAAAAATCAAGCAGGCAGCGATCGCTCGTGCGTTAAACTGGATTGCATCTATGCAGTGTAAACCAGGCGGTTGGGCTGCTTTTGATTTGGATAATGACCAAGATTGGCTTAATTCCATCCCTTATGGCGATTTGAAAGCCATGATCGATCCAAACACCGCAGATGTTACCGCTAGGGTACTAGAAATGCTTGGTGCTTGTAATTTGGCAATTGATAGTGATAATTTGGAGCGATCGCTTACTTATCTTTTACGCGAACAAGAAACTGAAGGTTGTTGGTTTGGTCGTTGGGGTGTAAATTATATCTACGGCACCAGTGGCGTTTTGTCAGCTTTGGCGTTAATCGATCCTCAAAGACACAAACTCAGTATAGAACGGGGAGCAGCTTGGTTAGTTGGATGTCAAAACCCAGATGGTGGTTGGGGCGAGACTTGCCGCAGCTACAACGATCCCAGTCTCAAAGGCAAAGGAAATAGTACTGCATCTCAAACTGCTTGGGCTTTAATTGGCCTTTTGGCAGCAGGTGAAGCTACTGGTAAATTAGCTCTTGATGCGATCGAGCGGGGAATTGGCTATCTGGTGACAACTCAAAAGCCAGATGGTACTTGGTTTGAGGCTGACTTTACAGGTACTGGTTTCCCTTGCCATTTTTATCTCAAGTATCATCTGTATCAACAATACTTTCCTTTAATCGCACTAGGTCGCTATCAAGCAGCGATTAAAGAAGGTTAATATTCTATCGTGTAATTCCATTAATACGAAAACCAGCGATTACATCAATACTTTTCGGATAAACCTAACAATCTCTTTTTTGGTCTAGGGGCAAGGCTAATGGGTTTGCGGGTAAAGGTAAATTCAAACCTTTTCCCTTTCCCCTTTCCCCCTTAACCCAAAAGTATTGGTTATTCTAACTATAGGACTCATATTTTATTTCTGCGAGGCTAGGTACACCTTTATTCCTATCTTCCCAGTCCCCAGTCCCCAGTCCCCAGTCCCCGATCTTTACGAGTAATCAGGAATCAAATAGGATTGCTATATAACGCCCCAAATCAACGTATTTCTATTCTCTAGCAATAACAATATCGTTAGATTTAATAACTGCATAAGCTTCTTTTCCCTCAGATAATTCTAACTCTTCTGCGGAAGCTCTGGTGATAATCGAAGTTAATTCTACTTTGTGAATAATCTCCAAAGTAATCTCACTATTAACTGCTCCATAAACAACTCGTTTAATTACACCTTTAAGAATATTGCGAGAGCTAACTTTTAGTGGTTTCTTTTGAATACTAGTTTCTATGTTCGGCTTTTGAGTATAATAGATATCTTCCTGTTGTTCCTGTTGATCTGGTGGTGATATTGGTGTTGAGGATTGCTGAGTAAGACTACGCACGAGTTCCCGCAGAATCTCAGTCTTAGTGCGTTGAGACTGTTCGCAGAACTCCTCTAGAATCTTCCGCTCGTCCTCTGAGGTTTGAAATGTAACCCATCCTTGTTCTTTTCTTGGCATAATAATATTATTATCAATTTTGGTTATCTTGGTAAGATTCTACCAAGTATCAATTCGATACGTCGTTTTAGTAATAACATTTTTTTGTCGGTATTTTCGGCATTTCTACCGCAATTAATCAACTATTCTCATATAGTTAACTACATATATATTTATTTTTTTCTAGATGCGAAATATTTTGTTACTTGAGATTGTCTAAATCATCACGAAAATGATACCAACTAAGATGGTATAACATTGGTCTATGGTATTTGTTGGGATAGCTACGCTTACGCAAGGATAATCTAACAGAAAATGCCACTGGCGACGCCGAATAGCCCGTCGCAGACATCGTGTGAGTGCCGTAGGATTCTTTAAGTGAGTTCACAACCAGGGGATGAAACACCTAAAATCACGTTCTCAAGACCTGCGGAGTTTATTTGAGAACAATATCACCATTGAATACGTGGCAGAACCCCTAAAAGCTATGCCAGCTGATGCGGAGGCGAAAGAAGTGCTGCATTGGATGCAAGCACAAAATTTTGATGTTATCGGTGTTGAGACAGGAGATATTATTAGCGGTTATGTAGAACGCTCTAGTTTAATCCCAAGCAAAAAAGGTAAATGTAGCGACTATCAACGGGTGTTTCATCCCAAAGAACTAATTGCCATTTCCACCCCACTGATAAAGTTGCTACCCATTTTGCAACAAACTCCGCGATTGTTTGTCTTAGATTGCAATCAGGTAAGTGGTATTGTCACCTGTGGTGAGTTGCAGAAAGCACCCGTGCGAATGTTACTATTTGGCTTAGTAACGCTGCTAGAAATGAATTTGCTGCGGCTGGTGCGGATTTACTATCCTCAAGATTCTTGGCAAAAAGTCCTTAAACCTGAGCGCTTAGAAGTTGCTCAACGACTATGGCGAGAAAGTCAGGAAAGAAACGAAGCCACCGATTTATTAGATTATCTACAATTCTGCGATAAGCGAGAGTTGATTTTAAATCAACCAGAACTTCTCCTGCAACTAGGACTAAAATCAAAACGGTTTGGCGAACGTTTCCTCAAGTCTGCTGAACAGTTGCGAAACCGATTAGCTCACGCCCAAAATTTAGTTAGTGGTTCCTCTTGGACAGAATTGATTTCTTTAGCAGAAGCGATGGAAAAGCTGTTAATTCATTGTGAAGAAGTTGAGTAAAATAGTTAAGCAAGCTTCGAGACTTAACGGGAAAAGTCAGAATCGTTAACAAGTTGAATGGCGCAAATAGGAGTATTGTTAAGAAAGATTGTTGTAATGTATTGGAGCGATGACATGGCGTGGATCTATCTTTTTATTGCTAGTTTATTTGAGATAGGATGGGCAATTAGTTTGAAGTATACACAGGGGTTTACTAAGTTTGGTTATAATGTTGCTACTGTTACCCTGATGATACTCAGTTTCACTTTTTTGTCTAAAGCCCTGCGCACACTACCACTTGGAACTGCTTATACTATCTGGACAGGTATAGGAGCCGTTGGTACGGTTTTGTTAGGTATAGTTTTATTTCAAGAACCTCTTGAAGTACGCCGCATTACTTGCATAGGCTTAATAGTCATAGGTGTGATAGGACTAAAGCTAGTTTCTCCACATTAACCGTGAGCTTACAGTACAAACATCTAAGGAATTCAAAGAATCAGACAGAGGCTATCTGGTGATTTTAGCTGTACAGACGAATCACTAATTAAACTATCAGATAAATTTATAGAATTTTTTGCAATGCATAGAGAATGGTCAAAAGCGCTGATATTTATTGATAATGAACTTAGTAATTTGTTTTTCTCTGTTGGACTCATTAACAACACACGAAACCAACTAAGTTAAAACTACACACAGGAAGAATATCAACAGCTAAGGCAATCAGCTAACGACCGTCTATAACTCATCCCAAAACCAATCCAAAGTAAAATTACAACCGAAAAGCATAACAGTCTTGACCTTGTTCATTTAATAGATCGCTGCGCTCTCTAATATAATCTAAAAAGCGTTTAGCTTCAGCTTTTGCTTGATGTCGCTCAATATTTTTTCTATTAACTGTACGTTAGCAAGCACCGCTCTTATTTGACACAACTTTTAAAGTTTTGAAGATTAGACTAATATCATAAACTATAGACCACTTACGTTGGTAGTCTAAATCCATGTGAACAATATCTTCAAAGTCTTTAATACTGGAGCGACCATGAGCCTGCCATTCACCAGTCATACCCGGCTTGACATTCAAACGTTCCCAGTGGTGCTTTGAGTAGTGTATCACTTCATTAGGAGTAGGAGGGCGGGTGCCTACTAGACTCATTTCCCCCAGCAGCACGTTCCAAAACTGAGGGAGTTCATCTAAGCTAGTGCGGCGGAGAATTCTTCCGACACAGGTAATGCGGGGGTCATTCTCATTTTTGAATATCCGATCGCTTTCAGCTTCATTCTTAACTAAATGCTTAAGTTGGTCAGCTCCAACTGACATCGAACGGAACTTCCAAATTCGGAAGTGACGCCCATTCAAACCACAGCGAATTTGACTGTAAAATATAGAGCCTGGGCTATCTAACTTAATCGCGATCGCAATCGGAATTGCTAAGAATACTGTAATCGATAGCCCAATAACAGCACCTAAGATGTCAATCATTCGCTTGGCTTTACTGATTACAGAAGGATGAACTGGAACTTTAACTTTAGGAAGAGTATGGGTATCATCTAGAACTTGCATATCAACTTGCATATCAAAACGATGGGGAGTAAAGGTATTAGACATGGTAATTGCAGTTTCAGTAGTAAATTGATGAACTCTATCGTCTGTACATTTACTTATTTCAGTAGCCTATAAAAGCGAGAATGAGATTTTCTAATAAGCAGTCAACATAATTCGTAATTGATAATGACGCTCCTGCGTCGCTTGCCGCCGGCGCTAACGTAATTCCTAATTATTTTTGTACCTTCTTTAATTACGAATTACGAATTACGAATTAGTAATTATTTGGTCAATAGGCACTTGAACGTCTAGACAAAACCCCCTTAAGTAAAGCGGTTAAGCTTGAACTATCTATAAAATTTACTTTGACTAGATGAATCACCCAAAGAGTAGTGTTACAAGCAACTTTTAATCAGTCTTGGTGATGAATTAAAAGTTCAAATCGTTTTCAAATCCAGACTTATTTTGTGCAGCCAATGTGATTTGGCTACTTTGTTCTTCACTTTGGCGTCGGTCAAACGCGTAGGTTAGTACTAAACGTAAAAAGATAAAGTTGCCTAAAAGATAGCGCTGCCAAAGTCGAGTCGGTTCCATTGCTAGTCGCCACAACCACTCCATACCAACAGAGCGAATTGGATAGGGGGCACGGGGCACACGTTCAGCCATAAAATCGAACAGACCACCCACACCCATACAAGTGATACGAGGCAATTGGCTAGCGTATTGGTTAATCCAAATTTCCTGTAGGGGTACGCCCATCGCCACTAACAGCAGGTGGGGGCGGGCTATCCGAATAGCCTCTAATACTTGCTGCGTTTGTGATTCAGGAAAATAGCCGTGTTGAGTTCCGGCAATTATCAACCCAGAATAGGCTTTCTTGAGGTTAGCTGCCGCTTCTTCAGCGACACCCGGCTTACCACCTAGAAAATAAACTGATAAACCTTTTGCTGCCCCTTCTTTGCACAAAGCTGGAACTAAATCAGTGCCATTGAGATTATGCACCAATGGTGTACCCAACAAAGCGCTACCCCAACGAACTCCGCTCCCATCTGCCAACAACAAATCACTCTGCTCTAAGGCTTTTGCCAATGCTGGGTTTTTGGCAGCAGTTACCATCGTGTGGGCGTTAGCATAATACACTCGACCACCCTGCCGCTTCAGCAACTGCGCCAGTAATAGTTCAATTGCCTCATATAAAGGCATACGATCGAAATCGGTATCAAGAAAACTAACTCGGTCTGCCATATAATTTAATGCTTGCCATCTGGAGTTGCAAAATAGTAGAATTCAGAGCATTGCCATATTTTCTGCTCACCGGAAATTTACTGGGAGATTATGCATTAATTGATACAAAGAATTATGGCTGCTGGTAAGCGAAGATTACCTGCAACAAAACTGAAATTTTTGATCTATCAGGACCTTTGAGATACTTAACTGTTTAATGTGTAAGTACCATAAAAGATTCGATCCGAATTGAGAGTTTACTCACAAGGTTGAGTCAAAACCTAGCGAACTCTACGTATACTTTCGTACGCAAATACCGATGCAAAATACTATCTGATGGCTACTTAAATTATTTTTTATACAGTATCCTAACGAGGAATAAAATTATCCAGCTAACTATCCGTTTGGCTGTGGCGTATAGATAGTCTAAATTTCATACTAAGATAAGTAGGCACGATAAAGCGAAGGTATGTTTAATTTTTTCAAAACTGTAGAATAACCCACTTATAAGCTATTCGGTGAATTTACATTTTTTTACATAGCTTTGTTTTTTAACGCCGATTAACTGAACTACAGGACTAAAAAACCAAAGCTTTGACAAGTACAGAAATAAAATAACAAACAATTATTGCCACGCAGAATTGATGTTGAGTGAAAATATTTTCAGTAGCGAGTGAGAAATTTTGTTTATCTTGTCATTGCCATAGTCAAGTAATAATGGCAGGCTGTAGAGTTGTCAGATTGCAATTTAATTGCTTATGCTTTTTATCTGTTAATGACTTGAGCCTGTCTGGGAAAAATAAATCTTTCTTCTTTGTATCTTTTTGCTCTTAAGTGATGATTTAGTTCAACTTCTTCGCCCAAAGCCTTATTGTTACGTCCATTCAACGCTGACGATCGGCTACGCTGGACGGTTACGCCATCGCACTTCCTTTGCGATCGCTAAAACCATTGTTATATAGTAGGCATTTCCCGTTTGCAGATAAGTGTAGATGTATGAAAAGACACCGAATTATGGTTATTGGTAAAAATGTCATGACCGTGCAGCGCGTCAGCAGTCATTGCCTAAAACAAAATGCAGAAGTTTTTCCATATTATTGTATTCCCACGCCGGAAGAGATCGCTTTGTTTGAACCTCATGTATTGGTGCTATGTCTACCCATACCTGAGCAATTCCAGCATCAACTACTTCAGCCTTACATTTTGTGGTCAGAACAACTCGTGAATAACATCTCACCACTGGCTACCACTTTGACAGAATTATCTGACTGTTTACATAAATTCCTCTAAGCTTAAATCAGCCCTTGGCGTACAGCTAAAGCTGCTGCTTGAACGCGATCGTCAACGCTAAGTTTGTTGAGAACCATACGTACATAAGACTTGACGGTTCCGAGTGAGAGGTAGAGTTGGTTTGCAATCTGCTGGTTTGAGCGCCCCTGTGCAATAAGTTTAAGAATCTCGCGTTCGCGATTACTGAGAATAGGTTGCGCTATTACCTGAGATACAGGAACATCGGGAGCGATAGCGGTTGACCTAAGCATCCGAGCAACTTTTTGAGCGATTAGAGGATCTAAATAAGCACCACCTTGAAGTATCAATTGAATAACGGCGATGAGCTGTTCCCATTCAATGGTTTTAAGACAGTAACCATCAGCACCAGCTGCAAGCATCCCCATAACCTGGATATCGTCGTCGAAGGCACTTAAGGCTAGAACACAAGTAGTCAAGCAGTTACTTTTTATGTGCTGGGTGGCTGTAATCCCATCCATAACTGGTAGATCGATATCCATTAAAACTACATCTGGTTGGAGTTGACTAGCTAATTCAACAGCCTCTCCACCGTCCAATGCTTCTCCAACTATACTAAAACCAGGTTCTAGGCTAAATTGCCCTTTCATCCCTCGGCGGATTAAAGCGTGATCGTCAACTAATAAAATCCGCACAGTTTTATTTTCGTTAATATTAGGTATCATTATTGCTACATTTGGTTGTATTCTGTTCGTCGTTACTATCAACTTGATTTATGGCACTTGGGAGAGTAAACCAGAAAGTACTTCCTTCTCCAAGAGAACTTTCAACACCAATGTTTCCTCCGTGAGCCTCAATAATTTGACGACATAAGTACAAACCAAGCCCACTTCTTCCACGATGCCTTCGTCCTTGAATAAAGCGGTGGAACAGCTTTTCCTGAGCTTGCGGTGCAATTCCCAAACCGTAATCGCGCACCGAAATCCGCACTTGCTCTTGTTCATAAGGCATTATCTCAATCAGAATTTCTCCATTAGGCTTACTTACCCGCACAGCGTTATCAAGTAAGTTTTGTAAAACTCTTTGAATTTCTAGTTCATCACCATATACAACTGGTAGCAATTGAGAAGTTTTACAAATGAAGGCTAACTCACGTGTAGATGTTGCTTTTATCTGACTAATTACTTTAATTAAAATCTTTTCCCAGTTTAGGCGATCGCACATTAAACAAGCACTGCCTGCTTCATAACGGGAGATATCTAAAAGGAGTTCTACAAGCTTAAGCAGATCCTCATTAGCTTCATGGTACTCTTCAAAAACTTCCTTCCAAGTGTCATTGACTGAACCAAAAGCTCCTCTGAGCATACAGTCTAAAGTGTTACGAGTCGCAAGTAAAGGAATACGTAGGTCATGGGAAAGTGCAGATATCATATCTTCAAGCTGTTGGTTACGCACCTCAATACTTTGTTGACGGTGACGAGTCTTATCAGCGATCGCGTTAAGCACTCCAGCTAGTTGCCCGATCTCATCTACAGAAGAATGGGATAGTTGCACTTCCATTTGTCCCGCTTGCCAAAGTTTACAAACTTGTGTCAATTTGTTTAATGGAAGTTTGACTCGCCAATGCAACAACTGGAGATTTAAAATTGCTATTAATAAAATGATTAATGTGCTGAAAATATTGATCGCAGTGTTAATACTATTCAAGAGCTGTATACGATTTTTGCGAACTCTCAAAAGCATCTCTTCGTGCTGAATGAGTTTCTCAATCTCGTTATGCAAAGAATCAAATAAAGTGCTTTTTGTCAAAGCAGAATTCCTTACAGAACCAGAAAGCGCTTTTTGCTTCAACTCCCTTTGCCACTGGTTATAGATATATTTAATTTTATCGAGTTGCTTTATTTGAGCAGGGTTGTCTTGTACGAGATTGTACAGATGGTTGAAGCTGTTGTGGAAGCTGGGCTTTTTCTGACGATAATTTATAGCATTAGTTCGTCCCTGATTAGAATTTTCTAGAAAACCTTTTTCTTGATTATCTATTACAGCATTGAGTAAACGTTCTCCTTCTCGCCCTATGAATAAAGCATGGGTTATCTGGTTATATGCCTCATGATTTAGGTGTGCAATCAAGAGGTTGAAGACTTGCTGTCCAAATAAAAAGAACACTAGTAGTAAAATACTAGTATGCAGAGGGTTTAAAAAATTACCTTTCCTAGATGAGTGAATTAAGAAAGGTATCAAGCTAATAGCTATCACTATTTAATATCTCTACCACCTTAATTAAGTTACCTAGAATACTACTTAACACCTCTATACACCAGTACTGCAAAAGCTTTGCTGGTGTTCAGCTATCATTCAAAAGCGTTAACTATACATCTATTACATATCAATATCCTTCATATTAACAACTCAACTGTATTAAATAATGTCGCAAAAACATACTACTACATTTTTTACAAAAATTAACATAATGTATAAAAATTAATAATTTTTTAGCTTCGTGAGTTTCATGCAACTGTCAGTTACATGAAATAAGTATAGAGTAGTATTATTTACGGAGTCCCATAGTAGATTCCTCTACCATTAGTGCCAATAAAGACTAGTCCAAATTTCTGCCAGCTAGCCTCCATGACATTAGGCTCATTGCCCATAGGTTGGTGTAAATAGGCGATATTTATCCATGTTTTTCCTTTGTCGAGAGAGCGAAATACTCCTTCGCCCATACCAGCAATTTCCCCATACAAATACAGTGCAGGAATTTTGCTTCCCTTCTGTGCCTTACCAAGGGCGAATAAATAAGCTTTTTTCACTTTAAGAATCTGGGCAAATTTCACACCGCCATTTGTTGAGCGATAAAGTCCGTGAGAATTAAGACTGAGCCAAACTTCGCCATTAACCCCCGGAACTGTTTTGAGCATAGACCAACTTTCAGAAGGCAATAATGAGTTTACAATCTTAAAGGATGCGCCTCCGTTCTTACTGCGGTATAACTTGCCACCACTGTAGTAGTAAAAAGTGTTGCCATCTAATTTGTCAGCTACTAATGGTTGACCCCAGTACCACGGGCCTTTGGGGCCTTTGGGTAATCCTGATACTTTGCTCCAAGAACATCCGCCATTGGTTGTACGAATAGGCTGTCCTTGATTAATAATTGCGACAAATAGATTTGAATTTGTTGCTGACATGGCTACACGCAACGGGATTGTGTTCTTCGGAAACGAGGAAAATTGTTTCCATGTCAGTCCCCCATCTTGCGAAGTTGCTCCCGTATAAGTATTGTTCCATCGATTACCACCAACACGTACCATTTGTGAAGGATTGCTTTCGCTATAAGCAAGACCATAGGTATCCTGGAACCGAGGACTATTTTTGCCACCAAACTGCGTAGATGGGTAGACATCTAGCCCATTGCTGTGGTCAAACCCATCCGTATCAGCAACACCGCTCAACAATTTAGAGCCACTTCGAGGTGAGACTAGGGCGAAGCTAACTAGCTGCTCGTGTCCTTTTTCATAGTTTGACCAAACAGATGACTCTGCGTTGATGTTATCTGTCCGCCATGTTCCATACCAGTCTGTTAACCATAATCGTCCAGCAGTTTTTGGGTCAAACTCAATCGCTGAGGTTGAGGAGGCAAAAAACCACTTAGGCCACCAGGGCACTTGAGGTTTCAAAGTATGCTTTTTCTCTTGCCATGTAGCTCCACCATCAGTAGATTCAAATATGACACGATTGTTTGTTGTGGAAACATACTGGTCATAAACAATTAAAAGATGATTGGGATTGTTTGGATCTACAGCAATGGCATTAAATGTAGTTTTCGCGTTACTTGGTGTGATATCGCTCCAAATACTGTTTGCATATTTGCTGACACCTGACTTATGCGTTACATACAGAACTTTGTCTTTTGCCAGAGCCATTCGATTCACTTTTGATGGACTTCCTGGTATTTTGCTCCAGGTAACACCCGCATCAGTGGATTCATATATGCCATCTCCATAGGCATTGGCATAGAGTAGTTCAGATACATTTTTGCTAAATACAATACCTGTAATTCCAATCTTTGTTTCCGGCTTTTCGGGAAAAGAGCTAACCTTGCCCCATGTTGTACCACTATCTGAAGACTTCCATAGCCCATTCAATCGCGAGCCAAATAAAATAACATTGGAATTAAAGGGATTAACGGCTAGCCTCTCTCCGAGCCAACGTTTATTTTCATTGCCGCCCATTGGCAAGTCTATTTTCAGCTTATTCCAGGTTTGACCGCGATCGCTCGATTTAAAAATTGTTCCTAATCTACCCCGGTTGGTAGTATATTTACCTGCTGCTATGTATACAATATCTGGGTTATTTGGGTCAAGTGCTAAGGCTTCTCCTCCGTAGTAATTGCTGTATTGCAAGCTAAATATATCTGTTAGCGGCATCCATTTGTAGTCTTTTGAATTCCAACGATAAAAGCCACCCATATCAGTTCTGATGTAGGCTAAATTTCGCTCTTGTGGATGCAAATAAATGCCTGTAACATAACCACCTCCTCCGATAGAGACGTTAGTCCAGTGATACCTTGATGTAGTACTCCAACTAGACTTGAGGGGTGTAATTGTGACGACAATAGCCAGCGCAACTATAGCAATACAAATTGTTTTCCCTAGCAGTCTCCAGAAACGGCGATCGCTCATTGCTATTTTCATGATATTTGCACGTGTTTATTTTAATTGACGTTACAGGAAGTAAATTAAAGTCAAGTAAATCAGGTACACCCATTCAAAATCAATGAAACGCTTACGCTGTATTAATTTTGAATTTTGAATTTTGCCTTGCGGTACTAAGTGGATATCCGGGTGGATAATTTTATTGAACCCCAGAGGATGCTGTCTGCATGGATGCAATATTGACCATCAGGCGGTTTTGTCATTGCTGTTTAGGAAGGAAACTTTACTAAGAATTATTAATCAATTTTTAAGTAACAATGTAGTACGATCCTGTAAGTTTACTTAGGCGAATCGCAAAACCCACCTAGACTTTGTAATTCCGCAGCCAGTTCCCGACTTTAGAGGATTTTTAATGGCCAATCATACAGAAATCTCTGCGGGTTACCCTAGCAGTTTGAGAAAATTAGTAGCGAGAAAAGGATGTTGGCAGCGTTACTTACTTATAGGTATAACAACCAACATTGCATTTTGGGCTGCAACTTTTCTTTATCTAAAACTTACACCACCGACCTACACTAGTTCTTCAGCTATTAATCTGCCAGGAGCATGGTCAAATGCCAATATTAATTTACCAGACATTGGCTATGCTAATTATGAAAATGTGTCTCCATACGCTGCTCTTTCTTCTCAAGATCCAAGAGAAATTTATAAATTTATTGCTGAAAGCGACCCGATATTAAAAGCGGCAGCAGATCAACTTAATATGTCTTTAGAAGAGTTTGGCAAACCTCGGCTCAAGCTAATAATTAATACTTCGATGATGAGCGTTGACTTTCAAGGCGCGAGTCCCCAGGAAGCTCGAAATAAATCTTTAGCTTTTTACAAAGCCTTGCAAACAAGACTCAACAAGCTACGAAATCAAGAAGCTGTTCAAAGAGATATAGGTTATCAAACATCCCTGATTTCTTCGCAAAAAAAATTAGCAGATGCTCATAAGCGGCTTTCCGATTACAAAGCACGTTCGGGTTTGAACTCTGAAGATCAAATTAAGGATTTGACAACCAACATTGAACAGCTCCGCAGACAACGAGCTGAAATAATCGGTCAACAGCAACAGGCTACTACTCGTTTGGCACAATTATCGAATAATTTAAAACTATCTGCTGGACAAGCTACAGATGCTTTTACCCTTCAAACAGACCAGATATTTCAACAAAACTTAAAAAATTATAGTGATGCTAGCGCTTCTGTGATAGTTTTAGAATCCAAATTTCTGCCTAGCCATCCGACATTAATTACAGAGAAAGCGAAAAGAGACGCTGCTCAAGAGGCCCTGCTAGTTCGAGGTCAGTCTCTTTTAGGACGAAAATTCACTTTGGCAGTTCTAAAGCAATTAAGCCTTAGTAGCAATAACTCTGGTAACAACGTTCCTCGAGACGCTCTTTCCCAAGAACTAGTTATAGTTCAGGCAGACCAAAAGGGATTCACTGCTCAAGCTCAAGCAATAGAACAACAGATTAACCAGCTTGAGAGTAGGCTCAAAAAGTTAACACAGTTGGAAAGCACCTTGGATTCGTTGAAGCGAAATACGCAAATTGCTGGAGCGGTCTTTTCTTCAAATTTGACCAGACTGGATATTGGTAAGTCGAATACTTTTGGATCTTATCCACTGATTCAACTTGTTATACAGCCTACATTACCTGAGAACCCAAGTTCCCCAAAAGATAAATTGGTTTTGCTAGGTTCAACTTTCGGCTCCCTTTTCGTATCCCTTGGACTGGTGTTACTTTGGTGGCGCGAACGTAAAAATTTAATATCTGATAAGACGATGAGTACAGAGAGGAAAAGAATGGAACAATGAAACCTCAAAACTTTGAAGAAAGTCTTGTTTGGTATTGGATAATTAGTACCTATGTGTTTTATTTTATTGGTATTTTATATCCTATAAATTTTTTATTAGCTTGGATACTGTTTTTTTACCTATGTAAGCGGTTGTGGAGCCAAACAGCGCACACTAGTATTGAAAAAAGAATCAAAGTTTATTGGATACATTGGGTTTGGATTGTCTCTATTTTGGTAATAGCGATCGCTACAATTGTCGGCTGTATAAATTATGATGTAGGTACAAATCAAACTCTTAGGTCATTAATTAATTGGTTTACAGATTGGGCTTTGCTAGCACTATTTCCATTAAGCGGCTGTCTCAATATTCGACCACAATTAATCTATAGAGCCGTCTGTATTTTATGCCTTCAAAGTTTGATTTTAATTCCCTTTTTTTATCTAGCTTGGATACTACATTTGCCCGCACACTTATATTCTTCTCCAATTGAAAGATTAATCCAGAATGGAGAGCTTTTTTACAATGTAAATCTTTATGGTAGTGATTACGGTACGAATAATGTCCGTCTATTTCTATTTGCACCTTGGGCACCTGCGCTCGGTCTTATTGGAAACATCTACTTCTTTCTTGCTCTTGAAGAACGTAACAACAAGTGGCGCTGGATTGGTATAGCTGGCTCTTTAGCGATGAGTATAGTATCTGTTTCGCGCTTATCTTTTATAGCTTTACCAATAGTTTTCATATTAGTTTTGTTGCTGACAAAAATTACTAAACCTACTACGCAAATTGCGCTCGGATTTGTTAGCTTTTTAGCAGGTATTTTTAGCACGGCACTTGTTACTACTATTAAAAATGTTAAAGAAGCATTTTATAATGCTAGACCGGACTCTTCACGAGTGCATGAAGCTTTAGGTGTAATTGCTTTGGAGAAATGGAAAGAAGCTCCTATCTGGGGTCATGGTTTTCGAGAAGCACCAGGGCCTAAAGCATTAGCAGAAATGCCTATCGGCTCTCACCATACTTGGTTTGGTCTTTTGTTTGTTAAAGGAATAGTTGGCTTTATTGCTTTTTTAGTACCAATTTTATTGAGTTTTATAGTTTTGCTGATTAAAGCAGAGAAAAGCACAATTGCCAGGGTGGCATTGTATTTTCTGATCACTTTATTACTTTTTACATTTAATGATAGTCAAGAGGCTTTATCTTACTTATACTATCCCGGTTTAATTATCATGGGAATTGCATTTAAAAAAGAAGTTAAACCTCCTAATTCTTTTATTAAGAAGATGCCTGAAGCCGCTTACATTTAAATTTTAACTTGATAAAAAATATATAATTATCTCTGAAGAATACCCTCATGTTAATCAAAAAGCTAAGGCAAAAAGTATCTAGTCAATATTTGCGTAATATTGGTTGGATGGGTGGAGCAGAGTTAGCAAATCGTGTTTTCCGATTGGGAACAACAATTACTTTATCTCACCTGTTAAATCCCTACGATTATGGATTGATTGCAATTGTTTTGACTACTAATGAATTTGCAACTGTTTTTACCTTAAGAGCTGGAATTGGATCTAAGATTATTCAGGCATCAGAAAAGGATCTAAAAATTATTTGTCAGACATCTTACTGGCTTAATTGGATACTATGCGGAGTAATGTTTATTATTCAGTGTACTGCCGCTTTTCCGATAGCTTGGTTTTATAGTAATAACCAAGTTATCTTACCTATCTGCATAATGGCATTAGTCTACTTAATGCTGCCAATTTTTGCAGTTCAGTCTGCTTTAATCCAGCGAGAGAACCGCCTAAAAATTATAGCATTATGCAATGCTACTCAGTCGTTCCTAATCAATATTCTCACTATAGGTTTAGCTCTATTAGGGATGGGAATGTGGGCTGTTGTTGTACCTATTGTTATAACGACTCCAGTATGGATTGTTATTAATCTGATGAATCATTCTTGGCGACCTACCATGTTCCTTAGTTTTAACAAGTGGCAAGAAGTTGTTAGTTATGCGAGAAATATTCTTGGCGTTGAGTTACTAAATAAGCTAAGAGCTAATCTTGATTACCTGATTATTGGACGTTTTTTAGGAGTCCAGGCGCTAGGAATTTACTATTTCGCTTTCAATGCTGGCTTAGGAATCAGCATGAATGTCATAAATACAATGACTTGGTCTTTATACCCCCATCTTTGTGCTGCTCGGAGAAACGTTAAGCAGCTTCGAGAACGTTATTTTAGTAGCCTCAAAACATTTGCCTTAATTGTATTTCCATTGGTTTTGCTACAGTCAAGCCTAGCTCCATTTTATGTACCAATTATTTTTGGGCAAAAATGGGTAACAGCAATTCCAATATTGATAGTTATCTGCTTGTCAGCCATACCACGCCCATTTGCTGATGGCGCTTCTATGTTACTTAACTCTGTAGATAAAAGTCATATTAATCTTTATTGGAACTTAATTTTTACTGTGATTTTTACAATCTCATTACTAGTAGCTGTGAAATGGGGAATTTTTTGGGTAGCTGTTGCGGTGTTCATGGCTCATATATTAGCATTACCTCTTTACAGCATTTGGGCTAGTAAATATGTTTTATCTAGAACTCAATCTTTATCAGTTGCAAAATAAAAATTAAAGCTAAATAAAAATTTGGCTTTTTAGAAAAATACCTTTTGCTAGCTACACTCATTCATTGCAACATAACGAATGATAACGAGGAACTAAAATTAATGACTACCACCCAACCGGAACAGCTAAAAGAACTTCTGCATAAATCACTAGAAAAATTAGAGACATTTCCAGAGTGTGCATTATTAGACTATCCTGATTATCCTAATATTGGCGATCATCTGATTGCCTTAGGTACTGTACTTTATTTAATCAATGTGCGAAAAACAAAAATTAAATATACTGCTAGCCCTAATAACTTTTCTAGCAAAGTAATGGAAGATAGAATTGGAAAATCTCCTATTTTCCTGCAAGGAGGAGGGAATTTAGGCGATCTTTGGACTGCTCATCAAAAATTTCGCGAACAGATTATTTCCAAATACCAAGATCGACCAATAGTTATCCTACCACAAAGTATTTATTTTGTTGATCAAAGCAATTTAATAGAAGCAGCAAATGTATTCAATTCACATCCTAATTTGACTTTGTTTGTGCGTGACGAATACAGCTATGAACTTGCTCTAAAATATTTCTACAACTGTCAGGTAATTAAAGCACCTGATATGGCTTTTGAAATGGTCAACCTACGTGGACTCTTATCTAGGTCTAACCGTAGTAACTCTATTTTATATCACTATAGAAATGACAAAGAGTTGAATCAAAGTAATTCTCAGACTTCTATCGATCTCCCTAATTTAGTTGTAGAAGATTGGACTTCTTTCAAATATGACACAACTGAACGTATGGAGCGAATTCGGGAAGGCTTGCAAAAAGGCACAGTGATTCCTGGTGAGTGGATATATCGACATCTTTGGAAATACTTCCATCATTATTCCTTTGGATTCAATAGCTTATATAACTCCTCAATGCATCTTAAATCTTTAAGTTATATGCATCATGGAATGTATCAATTCAAGCAGCATCGTCTAATTATTACAAACCGCCTGCACGGACATATTCTCTGCATTCTTATGGGTATTCCTCATGTCTTTCTACCTAATGCTTACCATAAAAATGAGGCATTTTATCAAGCTTGGACTTACTCAATTCCCTTTTGCAGATTTATAAAAGAATCTTCACAAATTCAGGTGGCTGCACAAGAACTCTTGGAACTATTCCCAAACTAACTCTTTCTACTTTCCATCTGGTTAAACTCTATGACCGAAAACGACTCATGATACAGAGCAACTAAATTTATTTATAGGGATCATTAATTTTGAATTTTGAATTTTGAATTTTGAATTTGGAGCGAAGCGACGTGACAACTATATCCGTTATTATTCCCACTTACAATGCTGAACGCACTATTTTAGAAACAATAAAATCCGTTCTTCAACAAACCTTTTCTGATTTTGAGCTAATTGTTATTAATGATGGCTCAACTGACCGGACTTTAGACCTATTGAAAACTATTGAAGATTCTCGTCTCAAGATTTTTTCATACAGCAATGCTGGTCTATCAGTAGCTCGTAATCGTGGTATTTTTCATGCCACTGGAGAGTTTATGGCATTTCTCGATGCTGATGACTTATGGACACCTGATAAATTAGAGCTACAACTAGCAGCATTGCAAAAACATCCAGAGGCAGGACTTGCTTATAGCTGGACTCTAAACATGAGTGAAACAGCAGAGATTTTTCATCCTGGTCATAATGTAGTCTATAAAGGTAATGTGTATGACAAATTATTACTCAGTAACTTTATTTCTAATGGTTCCAATCCTTTAATTCGTAAACAAGCAATTGAATCTGCTGGAGAATTCGACCCAACTCTTTCTTCGGTGGAAGATTGGGATTATTGGTTTCGTGTAGCACAGCACTGGGATTTTGCAGTAGTTCCCAAACCTCAAATTCTCTATCGTCACTCTTCAAAATCTATGTCAACTAAAGTTGAGAAAATGGAGAAATATTTGCTTATTGTCTTGGAGAGAGGCTTTCAAGCAGCACCGCCAGAGTTACAAAATCTTAAAAATCAAAGCCTAGCAAATATCTATCAATATTTAACGGGTATGGAACTGGCTCATGTAACTAATAGAGAACAGGTTAACCAAGCTGGTCGTAAATTGTGGAAGATGGTTTCTTTATATCCTCAGATTTTGCGAGAAAGAGTAACTCAGCGTTATTTAATGAAATGGCTAGTAATGCAAGTCTTTTCTCCTCAAATTGCTAAGTACTTGACTCGACCTTTTTCTTTGGCTAGGTCTGTTGCAGTTCCAAAGCTGCAATAGAGGCTGTTATTAGAAAGCAACTTGTTGATACTAATTAGTTAGTAGAATTTAGCAACTTATTGAAATCATATGCCAACTATATCTGTCATTATTCCCGCTTATAATTCTGAGCGCACAATTGTCGATACAATTGTCTCAGTACAACAACAAACTTTTTCTGATTTTGAAATAATTGTAATCAATGATGGTTCAACAGACGGAACTCTCAAGCTACTGGATGAGTTGAAAGATAGTCGGATACAAGTCTTTTCCTATGAGAATGGAGGTTTATCAGTAGCTCGTAATCGTGGTATTTCTCATGCTAAAGGAGATTTTATAGCCTTTCTTGATGCTGACGATTTATGGACAGCCGATAAGCTAGAACTTCAGTTAGAAGCTTTGCAGAAAAATCCAGAGGCAGGTGTTGCTTATAGCTGGACTTATTTTATGGATGAACAAACTGGAAATTGCCATTTGGATCGGCCAATTTTGTTCCAAGGTGATGTTTTGGCGAATTTATTAACCTGGAACTTTATTGCTAGTGGTTCAAATCCCTTAATCTGTAAGCAAGCAATTGAATCTGTAGGAGAGTTTGAACCTTCAGTATCAGGAGCAGCAGATTGGGATTATTGGCTGCGTTTAGCTGCAAAATGGTCGTTTGTTGTAGTTAGCAAACCGCAGATTTTTTATCGTCAATCTTCAAATTCAATGTCATCTAAAATTGAATTTATGGAAGATTGTCAGTTCCAAGTATTGGAGCGAGCTTTTCAATCAGGATCGCCAGAAATTCAAATCTTGAAAAATCATAGTTTAGCTTATGTTTACCGATATTCTTGTCGGCTCTGCTTAACAAGAATTACAGGTGATGAAGGAGTTGAAAAAGCAAGTAAAAAATTAGGGAAGGCAGTTCAGCTATATCCAAAAATTCTCCTGGAAAAGGAAACTCAAAAGCTAATTGTTAAATTGTTGTTGAAAAAAATACTTGTAGAAAATATTTCTGCATACTTGCTCCAGATTATTAGTAAAATTCGCGTTGCTTATGTTCAAAAATTAAATATTCATGAAAAAAGAATCGGTTGAGGTAAGTTGTAGTACTTGCCACTTGGTAACTCAATGGGATAGTTACTCAGTCTTATTCTGGATAATGGTGGAGCGATCGCTTATTAAGAATTTCAATCAGACTATCCACACGCAGCATAAAATGTATTATTAAATACATTAATTGCTTTAAGTAAGGAATACTAGAAGGAATATCTTACATTATCTGGTGAAAACTTAAGAAGTGGGATTTGTCCTCTAACTAGACGGATAGCCAGATGGATAAATATATCACTTTTTTAGATGCTATCACTAGAAGGTGCGATCGTATCCATCAGATAGTATTCCCATTGCCATATCAAAGATTACTGTACTACCAGTAAAACCTGAGAGCAAACTGAAACTAAAGTCAGTCTGAAAAATGAAAAAAGTTTCTGTAATTATTCCGGTTTATGGAGTCGAGAAATATATAGCTGCTACTGTACAATCTGTTCTTGAGCAAACCTATACAAATTTCGAGCTTCTAATTATCGATGATGCTTCTTTGGACAGGAGTATAAATATTTGTCAGCAATTTACTGACCCCAGAATTAAAATTATTCGCCAGTCAAATCGAGGAGTATCTGGAGCTAGGAATACTGGTATTCGCCATGCTCAAGGAGAATATTTAGCTTTTTTGGATGGAGACGATCTTTGGTTGCCAGAAAAGTTAGAAAAACAGATTGCTCACTTAGAAAATTCACCAGCAGTCGGTGTTAGCTTCAGTCGTTCTGCTTTTATTGATGAAGCTGGACAAGCTTTAGGTACGTATCAGATGCCCAAGCTTAAAGAAATCACGCCATCCTATTTACTCAGTTGCAATCCGATTGGTAATGGCTCGGCTGCGGTAATGCGCAGAGAAGTTCTGGAAGCAATTAAATTCCAAGATAATCTTTATGGAACTAATGAAGATTGTTATTTTGATGAACGCTTACTCCAATCAGAAGATAACGAATTTTGGATTCGTATTTCCATTAAAAGCAATTGGCAAATAGAGGGCATTCCAGAACCCTTGACTTTGTATCGGGTTAATTCAAAAGGGCTTTCAGCAAATATGCTCAAGCAGTTAGATTTTTGGGAAAAGCTAATTGAAAAGACACGCTCCTACGCTCCAGAAATTTTTACTCAAGGGGAAACACTTGCTAGAGCTTACCAGTTGCAGTATTTAGCTCGTAATGCTGTAAGACTACGAGAAGGGTCAATGGCTGTAAAATTAATTAATCGAGCGTTAATAGCTGATTGGCATATTCTTATTGAAAATCCGAAAAGTACAATTTTGACACTGGTAGCAGCTTATTTACTTTTACTCTTACCTCAAAATGTTTACAATAAATTTGAAGCTTTGGTTTCAAATAATATAGTAGGGGCTAACCAAAAACGTCGTATTCTTCAAGAAAATATCTAGAAATAATTAAGAATTTTCTATGCCTAAAGCATAATTATATTTCTTGCATAGCGCATAGTAAATTTAATTAAATATTAATTAAATTAAATAAATCAATGGGAATAGTCAACAATGAAAAAAGTTTCTATCATTATTCCGGTTTACAAAGCAGAAAAATATATAGCTGCTACACTGCGATCGGCTCTTGAACAAACTTACGAAAACTTCGAGATTTTAATTATTGATGATGGTACTCCTGACAAAAGTATAGAAATTTGTCAGCAATTTACAGACCCTAGAATTAAAATTATTCGTCAAAAGAATCGGGGTCTACCTGGGGCAAGAAACACTGGTATTCGCCATGCACAGGGAGAATATTTAACTCTTTTAGATGCTGATGACTTATGGTTGCCAGAAAAATTAGAAAAACACGTTAAGCATTTAGATAATTCGCCTAATGTCGGGGTAAGCTTTAGTCGCTCTGCTTTTATTGATGATAATGGCAACCCTTTAGGTATTTATCAAATGCCTCAGATGCAGGGAATAACTCCAGCGATTATCCTTTGCCGCAATCCAGTCAGCAATGGTTCGGTAGCAGTAATTAGAAGAGAAGTTTTTGAAGCTATTGAATTCCAAGACAATCTTTACGGTACAGTTGAAAATTTTTATTTCGATGAGCGATCGCGTCATACTAATGGTGACTCAACAGATGTTGAATGTTGGTTTCGGATGTCTGTTAAGAGCGATCTGCAAATAGAGGGTATTCCTGAAGCTTTGACTTTATATAGGGTAAATTCAGGGGGACTATCAGCTAACTTACTCAAGCAGTTAGATTCTTGGGAATTGGCAATCTCTAGGGCACGTTTATACGCCCCAGAAATAGTTAATCAATGGGAAACACTGGCTAGAGCTTACCAGTTGCGGTACTTAGCGCGTAGAGCAGTCAGTTTGCAAGATGGTGAAATGGCTGTGAAGTTGGTGAATCGAGCATTAGCAACCAACTGGCATATTCTCTCTAAAGAACCACGCCGTACACTTTTGACTCTGGGAGCGGCCTATTTCCTTCGGCTTTTGCCCCAGTTCCTTTACAGTCGAATTGAGACTGTTGCTTTAAAAACTACAGGGTATACGCAAAGACAGCGCATTTCACAAGGCTTAGGGGGGAGCAACGCGATTTCATGAGTTCGCCCAAAGGACGTGTATAAATAAGCTTTAACGCGGCTTTTGGCTCGAATCACTCACTTGAGTTCCTGTATAATTGGGAACCCAACCTTCTGCAATTGCAAAATAGCGTATCCCTTTGAAATTCAACAATGCAGTTGGGCTGCACCAATGCTCAACGCCAGCGGGGATATAGAGATAGTCTTGTGCCTGAACTAAAAGCTGTACTTGACTGCCATCAGGTCGCACGAAACCATAAATCATTTCTCCTGACAACACATAGAGGGGTTCAGGCGCAGGATGAGTATGGTAACGACCGTAGGTGGCAATCAGATGGTGAAGATTGAACGAACCTGGATGCACATTTAGTAAGTCACACCAGAGAGCGCCATTTTCTTGCTGAAGAAATTCAAAAACGCTGTTATGGAGTTCTACGTAATAACGTTTCTCGGTCTCAGTTAAAACGTCCTGGTCTAGCAGATTAGGGAAGAGTAGCGATGTTCCTGGGTCGTAGTGTTTGAGTTGAATGCCAAGAGGTGCAAGTTCGCGAGCTATTTCGTCTAAATCGCTCTCAATCGTACCGTCGTTAAGTAGTAGGTTAGCCATGACAAAAAGACTAATTAACTGTTAAGAAGAGTATACTCAATTTTGAGATGAAAAGCCACTATTTCCGACTGAGAAACCGGGGAATGAGGCATGGGGAATAGGGCAATAGAGAATGTATACAAGAACTAAGATAAGGCTTCCTTAGATCAGAATTTTAGAGGGACAACAAAAATAACCAATGCCCAATGCCCAATGCCCAATGCCCAATGCCCAATGCCCAATGCCCAATGCCCAATTCCTAATTCCTAATACCCATTAAAAGAATAAATTTATCGCCAGAATGATGCTTATTGGTACCACTAGCATCTAAGCTAGTACGGGTGAACTATATCCAGCATGGAATGTCTGACTTAATTCTGTTTTGGCATCGGCGCGATTTACGCATTTCTGACAATACGGGACTGGCTGCGGCAAAACGGCAAAGTCCGAAGGTGGTGGGCGTGTTTTGCCTCGATCCGAATCTTCTGGAACGGGATGATGTTGCTCCTGTGAGAGTAACTTATATGATTGGTTGTTTGCAGAAACTCCAAGAGCGATATGCTCAAGTTGGTAGCCAGTTGTTAATCCTCCACGCCGATCCTGTACAAGCGATACCAACTTTAGCCGAAGCAATAAATGCTAAAGCTGTTTTTTGGAATTGGGATGTAGAACCTTATTCACAAAAACGCGATCACACCATTAGAAATGCCCTCAAAGAAAAAGGTATTGAGTTTCTTAACCAAAACTGGGATCAAATCCTCAACTCTCCAGAGGAGTTACGCACGGGTAGTAACAATCCTTACACGGTTTACACACCCTTCTGGAAAAATTGGATTGCCAAACCGAAAGCTCAACCAGTAGAAACACTGCAAAATGTTGAGGGATTGACGGAAGCTGAACAAGAAAGTGCCAAAGTTGCAGGAGCGATCGCACTACCTTCAGCAAAAGATTTAGGATTCATCTGGGATGGTGACTTGATTATTTCACCAGGAGAAGCGGCGGCACAAGAACGATTAGAAGAATTTACTAATAAAGCCATTACTGAATATCAAGAACAGCGCAATTTCCCCGCAGTGGACGGAACATCACAACTGAGTGCAGCTTTGAAATTTGGCGTAATTGGCATTCGCACCGTTTGGCAAGCCACGGTAGAAGCACTGGAAAATAGCCGCAGTGAGGAAACAGCAGTTAATATCCGCACATGGCAACAGGAATTAGCTTGGCGGGAGTTTTATCAACACGCAATGTATAACTTCCCGGAATTAGCTGATGGTGCTTTCCGCGACACCTTTAAGAACTTTCCTTGGCAAACAAACGAAGAACATTTTCAAGCTTGGTGTGAAGGGAGAACAGGCTACCCCATTGTAGATGCAGCAATGCGTCAGTTAAACGAAAGCGGCTGGATGCATAACCGCTGTCGGATGATTGTTGCCAGTTTCCTCACTAAAGACTTGCTAATTAATCCCCAATTGGGAGAAAAATACTTTATGCAACACCTGATTGATGGTGATTTATCTGCCAATAATGGTGGTTGGCAATGGAGTGCTTCTAGCGGTATGGACCCCAAACCTGTGCGGATTTTTAACCCAGCCAGCCAAACACAAAAATTCGATCCAGAGGGAGAATATATCCGGCAATGGGTGTCAGAATTGCGGTCTGTAGATACAGAATATTTAGTTACTGGTAAAATTTCATCTTCAGAACGTCATGCTGTTGGCTATCCCGATCCAATTGTGGATCATAAAGTACAGCAACAGCAGTTCAAACTGCGTTATCAACAGCAAAAAACTCTTAATAGTGGTGAGTAAAATTGTGAATTTTTTAATATTACAGCACTTTGCAACTAAATGAGGTACAGAACCAAGGATTCGCAAATCAAATTATTCTTCTCCCTCCTGCCTCCAGCATAGCTGCCTCCTGCCTCAAAACCAGTGAATTTGTACCTCATGCAAAAGAAAACTGCTGTATCTCTCTTACGCATTGACAAATGAAATGATAAATGTAGTAGTAAAACAACTGGAATCAAACAGATAACGGAACACCAATTTATGACCTCAACCACAACTTACACTTACGATGTCGATGGCAAAGTGATATCTGAGAGGACAGATAACAACAGTGATGGGATAATAGACTCAGTTATTACCTACCGCTACGATCGGACATCCACGAGCGTTGACGACAACAGCGACGGCAAAGTTGATTATGTCCGAACCTTTACTTATGATGCCAAGGGCAACGAGACATCCATTAGCGATGATAACAACGGCGACGGCAAACTTGATTTTGTCCAAACCTCTACTTATGATGCCAACGGCAAGTTGACATCCATTAGCAATGATAACAACGGCGACGGCAAACTTGATTTTGTCCAAACCTCTACTTATGATGCCAAGGGCAAGTTGACATTCACGAGCACTGACGAAAACGGCGACGGCAAACTTGATTTTGTCCAAACCTCTACTTATGATGCCAAGGGCAAGTTGACATCCACCAGCCGTGACAACAACGGCGACGGCAAAGTTGATGATGTCCAAACCTATACTTATGATGCCAAGGGCAACCAGACATCCTTTAGCCATGACTACAACGGCGACGGCAAAGTTGATTCTGTCGAAACCTCTACTTATGATGCCAAGGGTAACAAGATATCCACGAGCATTGACTACAACGGGGACGGCAAAGCTGATGATGTCGAAACCTCTACTTATGATGCCAAGGGTAACAAGATATCCACGATCGCTGACTACAACGGCGACGGCAAAGTTGATTCTGTCCAAACCTATACTTATGATGCCAAGGGCAACCAGACATCCACCAGCCGTGACAACAACGGCGACGGCAAAGTTGATGATGTCCGAACCTATACTTATGATGCCAAGGGCAACGAGACATCCATTAGCTATGACTACAACGGCGACGGCAAAGTTGATTCTGTCCAAACCTATACTTATGATGCCAAGGGCAACCAGACATCCTTTAGCGATGACAACAACAGCGACGGCAAAGTTGATTATGTCCGAACCTATACTTATGATGCCAAGGGCAACCAGACATCCACGAGCATTGACGAAAACGGCGACGGCAAAGTTGATTCTGTCGAAACCTCTACTTATGATGCCAAGGGCAACAAGATATCCACGAGCATTGACAACAACGGCGACGGCAAAGTTGATTTTGTCGTAACCTCTACTTATGATGCCAAGGGCAAGTTGACATCCATTAGCCGTGACACCAACAACGACGGCAAAGTTGATGATGTCCAAACCTTTACTTATGGACGCGCATCCGCTAGCTATGACTTCAACAATGATGGTGTAATTGATGCAGTTGGCATCTACAGCTACGATTTTAACGACAACTTGAAATCACAAAAAATTGACAATAATGATGATGGCATCTTTGATCGAGTCACCGCTTATAGTTACGATGCTAACGGCAAACTCTCTGCACAGGTAGCTGACAAAAATAATAATGGCATCCCTGATGAAATTACCACTTTCAACTACGATCGCAATGGCAAACTAATTTCCGCAGATATTGACAACAACAGTGATGGCATTACTGATGCAGTTGCCACTTATCTGTATGATACCAATGGTCAATTAACTAGCAAAACCACCACAGACACAAATGTGCCAAAGATTACTTTAAACGGTGGTAACGGTGCAGATCAACTCAGTGGTGGGGCTGGTAACGATCGAATTTCCGGCAAAAACGGCAACGAGCAACTCTTTGGATTAGCCGGAAATGACAAAATAGTTGGTGGTAATGGTAATGATATCCTCAATGGTGGTGCTGGGCGTGATACCCTTATAGGCGGTTGTGGATCTGATAAATTTGTGTTCAGTAGTCTGAGTGATTCGCTGCTGTCTAGCTTTGATAAAATAACTGACTTGAACATTTCTCAAGATAAAATTGATGGGCTATATGCAGTTAGCGCTGATAATTTAGTTCAACTTGGCACTGTTGCGAGTCTAAATCTTTTCGATGTACAACAGATATTGACTGCAACTGCTTTTGTAGCTCAAAGTGCGGCAACTTTTACCCTTGGTACAGGCAATAAGGTGCAGACTTTTCTAGCACTCAACGATAACACTAATGGATTCTCTGCCCTCACGGATGCTGTGATTGAGATTAGTGGCTACAAAGGCAGCTTGAATAATTTAGCAGTTGTCTAACTTTATGCTGCTGACCAAAACTAGAGTTCGTTGGTGCAGAACACAAGTCCGTAGCGATATATTACTTACGTCTTGACTGGTAAACGAGAAATTGTCCATAAGATGAGTAGAAAGATTAAGTAAATTGTGCCAACTAATCCAAACTCAATCAGAGGAATGTAGGTTACTTCGTAAATTCTGCCCAAGCCGCGTTCAGTCAGTGCATAAACGGCCAGGACACTCACTAAAAAGGCTCCGTAGATAGTACGTTTAGTCCAGATACCCACAGGTAAACCGTGAAGCTGAGTAAGCACGAGAATACCAAAAAAACCAAAGAGAAATGTGGGCCACTTGCTTTGTCCTAATATTAATGACACGATTACACTATGTAAAAGCACTGAAGCCTCCAAAGTAAATGTCCACCAACGGTTTACATGGGTGCGGTTAAAAATCAAGGAAGATTGGAGCAGAAGCAAGAACATATAGAGAAAACCAATTAAGTGCCCCAAAGTCGCTTCCATTGGGTGATACCAGAAGGTGTAGATAGCGGCGAAGGAGAAAAAATAGCCGTGGTGCAGTTTGATAATTTGCAAAAACTGTTGATGGAATGGAACAGAATTGCCAAAAAATAAACCGCGTCGAGGTGTTTCTAAAATCAGTACGAAGACTAGTAAAAGTACAACTGCACCTTGAGAAGCCCAAATTGAAGTATCTTGAGCTAGAGCATCGTACCAAATATATGTTTGGAGAAAGTGTAAAGCAATGAATGCACTATTAATAGCAAGCATGAGGTAATTTATCGGGTGCAACGTTGATTTGTATTTCAACTGCGATGCCTGCGGCGGGCGTAGCCATCGCTGCGCCCACAAGATACACGCCCAGATGCTAAACTGATGCCCAATGTACATACCCCAAGCCGTTGCTCGACTCCAAAAGGTTGGTTGGGGAAGTTTCCAGTAGTACCAGTTTAATCCTTGGTCAGGAAGTTTGATAATGCTTGCAGGAATGCTCCCACCGATCCAAATTCCGTAGGTGAGGAGGATGCTTACAAAGATACCTAAAAATAATACTCGGCGACCAGTCATAGTAATTTTAGATTTTAGATTTTAGATTTTTGATTAAAAATTTTTAATACAACGTGAGTTCGACAAGCCCTTTTTTGACCTCTCCCCCAACCCCTCTCCGACACGGAGAGGGGAGCCAAAACCCTAATTTCTCGTTTCTCCTCCCTTTCCCCGTGGGAGAGGGAGGCTGGGAGGGAGAGGTTCATCGAACTCACGTTAATCCAAGGCTGTTTCAAAAAATTGTTAAACTTTGAAATCAAGATTGTCAGGCGATACGTTCTGTTTTTGATTCAGATGCACTTTTAGTTACTCGAAAACTAAGAGTTAAAGCTACTAGCGTTACTAAAAATCCACTCAAAAAAGGAGCAGAAGTTCCAAATTTCATAAAACTCGCCCCTGCCCATGTTGGCCCAGCGATGCGTGCCAATGCAGAGCAAGAACTGGCAATTCCTAATATTTGTCCTTGTTCTTCTGGGGATGTTATCTGGGAAATCAAGCTGTTCAATATTGGTTGGCTGACGCTAATTCCCCATGCCACAAGTGTGGCGGCGACTAATAATAAAATTAAGCTTTGCGAGAATCCAATTAACAATAATCCTAAACCTAATCCTAATATTCCCAAGATAAGTAACTTGATTTCACCTAATTTTTTCTTGAGAAATCCGATTAGTCCTCCTTGAATGATTGTGCTGACAATCCCCATGAAGGCAAAAAGATAACTAGCTTGTTGAGGGCCCCAATTTAATTGCTGCTTAGACCATAAAGCTAATGTAGAGTCCATAGCTGCAACAGCAAAGGTGACTAAAAAGTAGATGCCAACAAGTACACAAAACTGCGATCGCTGTGACAACTGTAACAAGTTTAGGGATTGCTGACGGTGGCGATGAAGTTGAATTTTGGCTTTAGTCTCAGAATTTAGAGATTCTGGAAGTAATATCAAAGCACAAAGAAATGCTAATAAAGATAATCCGGCTGCAAACAACGACGGTAGATGAAAGTTAGCGTTGTTCGGATCTGACCCGATTAGAAGACCTCCAATCGCTGGGCCGAGAATGAAGCCAAGACCAAAAGCTGCGCCGATTACACCCATACCACGAGCTCGATTAGTTAGCGTAGTAATATCTGCTATGTACGCCTGAGCAGTGGCAATATTCCCTGACATAATCCCAGCTAGACTACGAGCAATAAACAAAATCCATAAAGAGTTGGCAAAACCTAAGCCTGCGTATGCAATTACCGAACCGAATAAAGTCAGTAATAAAATCGGACGGCGACCGTAGCGATCGCTAAATCTGCCCCATAATGGTGCAAATAAGAACTGCATTAAAGAATAAATAGCTACAAGTAAAGTCGCTTCATTAGGTTTTGCACCAAATTGTTCGGCATACAAAGGCAGTATCGGCAGAATAATTCCGAAGCCGAGCAAGTCTATAAATACAGTCAAAAATAAGACGAATATAGCCCTGCGATTATTTTTACTCTCCATCTGGGCAATTCCATTTTATAAAAAAGATGTGTGAATTAAATTAGTTTTAAGGACATTTGGGAATGCTTGATTGTAAAAATCTATTAATTACAAACAGTCATCAGTACAAGCAAAGTGTTTGAATTTCAGTGTGGTTGAGCAAAATAGCATGGAACAAACCCATAATAAAAATCAAGCCAATAATACTACTAATGAAAGCAACTATAATCTCGTGCTTCCGTATAGCTTTTTGGATCTTAGCGTCTATGATGTTTTCTAATTCTTTGTATAACATTGAGTTGAACTTGGTTAAAGACAAGAATTATCTGAAACTTACGTTACTTACATAAGTTAGAGTATGTCCGAAATCTCTAACTTATGTCTAACTTATTAAATGAAAACTATTTCAATGCAGTGCGAGTGTCAAGAAGTTTTACGTCGTTTCAAAACACCACCTGAAATACCAAAAGCTAATATGGCTAAGGTATAAGTTGGTTCGGGAGTTGCAAGAATACTTACCTGATTAATAGCCAAGCCGTATTGTGGAGCAGAACTGCTAAAAACAAGTCGTGAGATGTTTGGAGTATTACTACGAATCCCCAAGAATACTGCCGAATTATCTAATGCTAAGGACGAAAGATTTGGAACTGAGAAAGTACCCAATAGGTTATTAGCTTTATCAAAAGCGGCGATCGAATTTTCAATTTTCAATTTACTAGTGTCTACAGCTATCTGAGTTCCAGCGCCAAAAACCGGCTGGGCAAAACTAATCGAAAAAGGGCCGCCGTTCCCCTGAGTACCAGGATCGGGAGTACCGGGAGGAAGAGGAATAAAACCTGTTGGATCTATACCTCCGAAGAGAATAAAATCACCTAGAGCGAAGTTACTCCGAATGCCAGGTGGAGGTAAAGTTTGAAAAACAAATGGTGGAGTAATTTGAGGCTTATTAGTTGGAGTTATATTTATATCCAAGCCTAAACCACGTTGCGATGTCGCTGAAAAAGAGTTAGGTAAAAAAGCAGAAAAATTAGGGGCAGAGGGATTAAATACTTTACCTAAACTTTCCCAATTAACTTCATCATTGCCTTCTAAACCAGCGCGCTCAGTTACTAAAAATGTAGCGGCTTTAACTGGTAATGGAAGAACCGTTATTATAGCTGCGATCGCTGAAAAATATTTTACAGATAACTTAAATAATTTATTTATCGTAACTTCCACAAAGGTTTCTCCTTAATTTTTTAAGATAATATCATCAAATGCAACAATTAAATATTCACGTTCAGACAATGCTTTGCTCAGATCGAGAGAGTGAAAGCAACTGCTGCGATCGCTCCAACTGAGCTTAAATGTTTCATTACCGCCATTACTAACCAACTTGTTATTGTCTTCTCCAGCATCAATCAGGTTATTTCCAGATTAGTAGAGATATTATTATTGCCTCCACGAGTAAAAATATACTTGTCACTACTACTCCCTAGCAAAAAGTTATCGTTAAGGGAGTACCAGCAACGATAGATATAAAATATACCTTTATAGTTTTGTAGATCAAATGTATTCGATCGTCGTAATAGTCCCATATTACAACGATCGCAATTATAAATTTCTGATGAAATATACTTAAAAATAGTTAATCCAATTTTATATCTCTGGTGAGAGAAAAAAATACGATTACCTATTTATTAAAATTCTATGTCAGTACCTTATGGCAATTTATAGCTACCAACACGTAGATTTAACTGACCTTGGCGCGGGTTATGGCTGAATATAAATGCGCCTTCTTCGCTTTCTCTACTAGATAAAAAGTCAATCTGTTGCTCTCCTGTTTCTGTAACTTTGCCGTCAATCATTAACTCAGCTATAATCTGAACTGACTCAGCTGTATCTCCTCCATTATTCACAACTTCAAAAGGAACATAAAACTGGCCATTAATTTCTCGAATTGTTTGTTTTTTAGTGACAGAAAGGATGGGAGGTTGATTTTTTTCGTTCAGCCAAGTGTAGCCTACTAGACTCACAATGATTGCTAAGATAAATGAGGCGATGCTGAATGTTATCCACTCAGCTATTGAGCGCTTTGGTTGTTGTTCTGTTTTACTCATATTGCTAACCTTCCGGCTGCACCACCAATGGTTGCGGGTAAACCCAGTATCAATGTGTGATCTAACCACATTGTCCAGGGATCGCTAAAAGTTAATTTTTGAAAGAACCACAGCATAAAAGCGCCTGCTAGCAATGATACTAAGTAGGACATAATAGTTTCGCTCGATGGTCGTTGAAAAATTCCCTTTTGCTCTTTACGTTTTTGCTGGTTAGAAAAACCTGCCTGAAATACAATGCCATAAGAAATCAGCAAAGATGCGGCGATCATTGCCAATTCCCAAGGTGGAGAGGTTGCGGCTGCAAGCATAGGAATTTCATCTGTGGGAGCGATGTTAAATGCAATTATGGTTGCACCAATCAGGGTTCCACCCACATCCACAAAAGTGGCGTGTAACTCATCACTTTTGTTTTTGGTTGTGTTATTTTCGCGATCGCTTCCTTGTCCTTTTCCATTGCTGTTTTCAGTTTCTCCCAACAATTGATTCGCTAATGCTACACCAAGAGCAAACGGCACACTTTCAAAGATGATTTTACCTAAAGATTCCTTTAGAGAGGTTTCTGGTGTCAATTCTCGCAATAGTAATAGCACAAAGGCAGAACAAGCTATGCCGATCGCGATCGCTTCGACGGTATCGATTGCGGTTTGAGCAGCTAGCCAGCTATATCTGCGTTTGCGAAAGCCTTCTATTTGATTGAGCAAGTAAACCACAATAAACATTAATGCGATCGCCGTCATGATAAATTGTGCTTTTGCCAGCGAGCCAATCCACCAAACCTCCATTGTGTACAGCAAGGGTATGCCAAACAAAAAACCTCCACAAGCACCTCGAATGATGTCATTAATCTCATTCTTCCAAACATTTTTTTGACTTTTCGTTGGCACTCCTTTATTTTCCTTTTATTTAAATTTTGTTTTAATTTATAATTCATTTATCTGCGAAAAAGTTATTTTTTTAATATATATAAATTTTATTTATCAGATTTTCATGTTTTGTACGATCTGCTACAGTACCGATCGGCATCTATCTTAAGATAATATTATTTACCAAAATATTCTCTCGGTTGATGGAAGTAAAAAACAATACATAGCTGTTAGATTATGTAATAGCTTTAGGGACTTACAAGTAATAAGATAAGCAATATTTTATTACTTGTAGGGTGAGCGTCTTGCCCGTCCCGTGAAATGGGCGGGCTTTTCGTCCCACTTTGCAAGTAGTAGTAATTTATCTAAGACTTCGCAAGTGTCACAAAAAAATCGGATTTGTAGTTTGTAGTAAGCAGCTCTAGCCTTTATTTTGAGGATTAAAGTCCTCTCTTCTCGAAAAGAGACGTACTCGCGTTCGAGACGCTACTTCGGCTTTGATCAGTACAAGTGCGCGAACACTACGAACTGAAAATAATATGCCAGTTGCGTAAGTCTTGTTATCTTTGGAGTTCTCTAAATCAACTACAAGCTGGAGATAAAAACCATGAGTGTCGAAAAGAGAATAGAAGCGACTGCAAAAAATATTGAAGGAAAAATTCAAGAGATTGTGGGTGAAGTCACAGGTAATCCACAAGATAAAACTGAAGGACAAGCAAAGCAAGCTGAAGCCCAAATCGATCACACCGTAGAAAATATTAAAGACGAACTGAAGAAAGCTTTAGAATAATTATCGCTTGTCTAGGGTAAATAGCGATTTTAACGATGAGTAACTCCTAAATTTGTAACTTGATTGCTCCACTTTCTATAAGTTAGTGGGGTTTTTTATCGCGTAAAATCTGAAGGTGAGCTTAACTGAACTGTATTGCACCCTAACCCTCCCCTTAATAAAGGCTACGGTGTACACACAAGTCTTCTAGAGTTGCTCCACAGCTTTTTGTAGGGGTTAAATGAAAGGCGATCGCCCTCGGCCAAGAGTCCGCGATCGCCTTTCTTATTTGAATGTATAGTATATTTTTATACTTATCAACAGTTTTATAAATACTTTTACATAGATTTAAGCGTGAGGAATTGGTGTAAATTTTTGTGCGATGTCTGTTGACTCGCCGCTTTACGTCTAAGCTTTGTGTTGGTTCAATTCTTGCGATCGCCCTACAGCTCTTTTCCTAAAGGAGACGCTGTTCGCGTTCGGGCATCCTACGGCAAGCGATGGCTTTGCCATCGCTTCTGTATTTAATAAAAGCAAGTTTGCTAAGTTCTTATAGCACTTCTGTGTTAAGTGTAATACAGATTTAACCCCCAGCCCCTTCCCTACTAGCGTTGGGGAGTAAGATTTAAAGCCTCTCTCCTTTTAGGAGAGGTTTGGAGAGAGGTCAAAGTGTATTGCTTCTATTCAAGAAGCGCCATATATTGAATTCGGGCAGTCGTTTATTGAATTCGGGTAGCCGTTTATCGAATTCGGGCAGTCGTTTATTGAATTCGGGTAGTCGTTTATTGAATTCGGGTAGTCATTTATTGAATTCGGGTAGTCGTTTATTGAATTCGGGTAGTCGTTTATTGAATTCGGGTAGTCGTTTATTGAATTCGGGTAGTCGTTTATTGAATTTGGGCAACCTACAAGAATTTACGTAAAAAAATTTAAAATGTTTGTAGTATAAAAGTCAAATTATACTGAATAATGCGGGTGTCAATTAACCCTAATTCTGTTTATCCTAGTGCTGTACAGTCCAGGCTAGAAGTCAGTTTTTATCCTGGTGCATTATTAATAACAGAAAGGTGATTTATGTCACGTCTAAAACGCGGGTCTAAAGTAATTGATAGAGCGCAGCGTAGGATTGCGGCTTTGAAATCGATCAGTCCCACCTTAGACTTAGGGAATGGGGTAACAATTGACGCCTTTGCAACCCTCATTAAAACAACGCAAGACAAGTTGGAAGCTTATAACTCAAGCCTCTCCACCGTAGATATGACTCAGGAAGCCTTAGAAGTTACCGAAAAGTCGCTGATGCAACTAACAGAACACATGTTACTGAGTGTAGCTGCAAAGTATGGCAAAAATAGCGATGAGTACAAAATGGCGGGGGGCGTTCGTCGAAGCGATCGCAAGCGTCCGGTGCGTCAGCCTAAACAAGGGGCTGTTGTTTGATAAACAGGGCTTATGCGGTGATACTGCGTAAGCCCTAGTATAAACAGCTTCTTATTTAGCCAATAAGTTATGATATCAATTAAATTATTGGACTTTGGGTAATAATGCCAAATCCTAGCGTAGCAAGTTTACTAGAGCAAGGACACAACCAACTGAATCGGGGAGAGTACCAAGCAGTTTTAGAGATTTTTCAGCAAGCTGCTGTACTAGAACCGGAAAACCCCAAAGTAAGTTATGGGTTGGGTCTAACTTGTTATCGTCTGGAACAACACCACGAGTCTATTGAATACCTGAACAAAGCTTTGAGAATTAAGCCAAACTACATTTTGGCGCTAGTATGGCGAGGATTGGCTTACCAAAAAATTGACCCGCAGCAAACACAAGCAGATTTTGATCGAGCGATCGCATTTACTCCTCAAGATTCAGAAGACTGGCAAGGTAGAGGAATTGCATTAAATAAATTACAACGCTATGAGGAAGCTGTTGCATCTTACGACCAAGCACTGAAAATTAATCCAAATAATGATAAAACTTGGTACATCCGGGGGATTGCTCTACGGAATTTGAAACGCTACGAAGAAGCAATAGAATCTTACCACCAAGCACTGAAAATTAATCCAAATAACGATGAGGCTTGGTACATTCGGGGAATTGCCTTGGGGATTTTGAAACGTTACGAAGAAGCAATAGAATCTTATAACCAAGCACTGAAAATTAATCCAAATAATGATAAAGCTTGGTACATCCGGGGGATTGCTCTACGGAATTTGAAACGCTACGAAGAAGCAATAGAATCTTACCACCAAGCACTAAAAATTAATCCAAATAATGATAAGACTTGGTACATCCGGGGGATTAACCTGGGGATTTTGGAACGCTACGAAGAAGCAATAGAATCTTACGACCAAGCACTGAAAATTAATCCAAATAATGATAAAACTTGGTGCATCCGGGGGATTGCCCTCTCGGATTTGGAACGCTACAAAGAAGCAATAGAATCTTACGACCAAGCACTGAAAATTAATCCAAATAATGATGAGGCTTGGAACATCCGGGGGATTACCCTTATGGATTTGAAACGTTACCAAGAAGCAATAGAATCTTACGACCAAGCACTGAAAATTAATCCAGACGACGATAAAACTTGGAACATCCGGGGAATTGCTCTACGGAATTTGGAACGCTACGAAGAAGCAATAGAATCTTACCACCAAGCACTGAAAATTAATCCAAATAACGATGAGGCTTGGTACATCCGGGGGATTGCCTTGGGGATTTTGAAACACTACGAAGAAGCAATAGAATCTTACCACCAAGCACTGAAAATTAATCCAGACGACGATAAAGCTTGGTACATCCGGGGGATTAACCTGGGGATTTTAGAACGCTACGAAGAAGCAATAGAATCTTACCACCAAGCACTGAAAATTAATCCAAATAATCATGAGGCTTGGTACATCCGGGGAATTGCCTTGGGGATTTTGAAACGCAACGAAGAAGCGGTTGCATCTTTCGACCAAGCACTGAAAATTAAACCAGACGACGATGAGGCTTGGTACTACCGGGGGAATGTGCTGAGGGATTGGAGACGCTACGAAGAAGCGGTTGCATCTTTCGACAAAGCCATCGAACTCAAACCAAATAAGCATGAAGCTTTGGTTAACAAAGGAAATGTACTCGTTAAGTTAAAGCGAGATACAGAAGCCATTGAATTTTATAATCGCGCTCTTAACTGTATAGATCCTCAGTGGTGGGAAGCTTGGAATAAGAATCAGGGTTTCGTAAACATATCTGCTCTAAATGAGGAAGCTGCTGTAAAAATTTCGGTACAGATACCAACACCTAACGATCAACAAACTACTATCGAATTGCGTCTTAAAAAATCGAAACAGTTGCAATATTACATGATGCAACAACCAAGTCTTTTCTCAGATTTATCTGAAGCAAAAAAAAGCTATGAAGAAGCCCTTGAGTTCCTGACATTTGATAATTTTCCAGAGCAATACTTGCAATTCTTACAAGAATTACTGAAAGTATATTCATGGGATAACCCTGAAGAATTCCAGAAAAATTTGGAGAAAGGAACTCAGCAGCTAGAAGAATTGAACAGAGAACCCAAATCAGAGCAAGCGAGAATCAAGATAGACAGAAAATTAGCGGCTTTTAATCAAATGCGGGTAGATATCCTTGCACAGTCAACAGATCCAGAGAAACACATAGAAGCTTTAGAAACAGCAGAGGTACGCAAGAATACTTGCCTTGCTTGGCTGAGGGAAGGTTCAATTTATCAACCGCCTACCGGGTTTGACTTTAAACAGACACAAAAACTACTTAATCCCAAAACTGCGGCAATTTACTGGCATTTCAGCCCTATTGCTATCACTACTTTCATTATCAAACATAATGAACCGCTAAAAATCCTGCAACCACAATTGCCAAGCGAATCACAACAGGGAGGCAATAGCCCTTATTTTTATCAGCTTCAGCGTTTTGAAAGCTGGATGCAGCAATGGAAAAAGTCTTATCAGGATTACTGTAAGGTTTCTAACACAGATAAAGAAACGACTCCTTGGCGGAAAAATATGAAATCTATGTTGGAAACTCTTGGCGAAATTCTAGAAATTAAACGCATTGTTCAAGACGATCTCCAAGATGTTGATAATTTGATTCTCATTCCCCACCGGGAATTACACCTATTACCCCTAGATTATCTGTTTAAAGATAAAGATTTTATCATTACTTACTTACCAAGTTTTCAGATTGGCTTGGAGTTGTTGGAATTGCCATCAAACAGCGAAAATACCGATAGCCAAAAACTTCTGAATATAGAAATGCACTTAAATAAGCTTTCTTATACAATAATTCAATCTGCTGCTCTTTACCACCTATATCCAAGTTATGGTAAATTGCCAGACCCGCCTGCAACAAAAACTAACTTAATCAAAGCTTTAGGAGAGTATGAAGGTTACTTTCACTTTACAGGACATGGCTATCACATTTTAGATCGGCCGAGAGAATCAGCTTTAGCGTTAGCAGACACAGAGAAATTGACTTTGGGTGACATTTTTGAGTGTCAAGAATTAGACTTACGAAAGTATCAACTCATTTGTCTTTCTGCTTGCGAAACTGGGATCACTAGCCAGGAATTTAGCAAAGAGAGGATAATTGATGAATATGTTGGTTTAGTAAGTGGGTTTATTGCTAAGGGAGCAAACAACGTTGTTAGTACTCTTTGGAGAGTCGATGAACTTCCCACTACTTTACTCATAATTAAATTTTACCAGTTACTTAAGCAAAGACAAACCCCTACCATAGCACTGAGAAAAGCAAAAGATTGGCTACGTCAGTTAACCTATAAAGATTTAGCTAAGTGGTATAGAGACTTAGCCAAGGAATTGAATGAACCTCATTCGAGAGCGTATCTGAAAACAGAAGCGGAAATTATTGAAGATGACACAAAGAAAAAGGAATCTACCGAACATCCCTATGCTCATCCTTATTATTCGGCTGGCTTTATTTTAACTGGTAAACCAAATACAACAGGGTAAAATGAGCCAGTTCGTTGGAAAGCCAACGCTTTTTACCTATTTTAGGTGTTATAGTTAGTCCGCATAATTAGTTATGATTCCCACAGTCATCGCACCCCTAACCCCCTGTGTATACACAAGTCGTATTACCCCCCTTAATCCCCCCGATGTATTGGGGGGAAACAGAAAAAATGTTGTTCCCTCACGCCACATGCTTCAAGTCGGCGAAGCCGCCCAACGCAGTGGCTCCCCTTTATAAGGGGAGGGTTAGGGTGGGGTAAAACGCAAGATTTCTCAACTACTTGTGATATTAGCTTTATTTCCTTTACCCCCTATTCCATCCTATGCTTAACCCACTACAAACAGTCACCCTCCGCGCCTTTTTAACAGCTTTGGTAGAATCAAATTCTTCTTTACCAATAGCTTTACAGCAGGAAATCAATAAAGTTGGTGAAATGCTTGCAAATACATCATCAAAAGATGATGCCCTTAACCGCTTGATAGAATTGGCAGAAAACGACTGTCTTAAAGCGTCTTACTATAATGCACGAAAAAATATTCAGACGGAATATACAACTCAAGAACTCAACAAATACGATAAACCCAGTCAGCAGAATCAACCTACAATACCCACAGATCATCTTAGCAATATTGCGATCGCAATTTTTAAAGATCCTGATTCCAGCGCTGAAGCTAAGAAGCACAAATCAGAAATTATCGCCAAAAATTCTTAATGTCTAAAATAGACTATCTCACCCTAGACCTATTCATTTATAATCTTGCAGATACTTCGAGCAATACGCAAGATTATTGGTCAAAGCTTGCAGAACAACTTAAAGAACAACTTAAACAAAAGGGATTCTCAGCTAAACCCAACGATGAAGATCGACAACGCCTTGATTTCTGGAAGAAAATTTCAACTGCTATTGATGGTTCTTACAGTCAAGCGAATTTTGATGATAGTAACTGCTTACGTTATAGCTGCTCTATCGATCAAGAAGTTGAATTATCTGATATTGAGCATACCTTAACTCAAATCAAAGATTTAAACCTTATACCAGAAATTGGCAATTTAGCACCTGGAATTTCAGAAAATGGCTACTTAGGGCAAACTTGGATGATATCAGGCTGGACAGACCCAGCTAATAACCCAATTCCTGAAGCAAACGCTCATCAAGCTTACAAAGCCATAATTCCACAAGGACACCAACATCAAAATTTAGGAGAATTTTTAGGCGCTACAGTCTATGAAATGTGGCGTAGTGAAGGGCGTTGGGACAAAATTGAAAAAGACAGTCATGTAATAGTTGTTTTCTATCCTGATGAACCTACATTTCAAAAAGCTAGTAAATTTTATAATTCATGGAAATACTTATTTTACTGTAGACATAAAATCCTTTGGGCTTATGAACAGGGTCGGGAACTAAAATTAAGGCTGTTAGAGAAATATAAGCATAGTTTAATAGACCAGAATAATTTAAAAACTTTATCAACCAAAGGATTGCAAGAGCTAAAAAGCGAATTGCAAAAAAATATTAATACTATATTTAATTACATCCAAGATATAAACCTGCTACAAACTCAACAGCACACAGTTGAAGTTAATGAGCGTAACTACGAAAAACACTGTAAAGACAATTTTACAACCGAGAAATTTTTAGAAGAATTTAGCAAGATAGTCAAAGAAAAATATCAGGTACAATTAGAAAAAGACTATCTCGGTCTAAATCCAGGATTAGCAATATTAGAAAACTTGACCGCTACAATTCGCGGCATGGTGGAGATAGAGCAAGCACAGCGCGATCGCAACCTCAACACTAATATTGCGATTGTTGGTATTGGACTAGCAACAAGCCAGATTGCATCCTCTGTCATTCTCGCTCAACAAACTCCACCTAAAGATATTCTTTTCTACCAAACAAAAGCTTTTTGGTACAGTATTGGCACAGGTGCGATCGCCAGCCTTGTTTTCTGGATTATTCTAACCAAAATCCTACCCCGGCTTCGTCGTTAAATTCAGCCGCGTCAAACTAGGGATTTTCGGAAAATAAGGGGAGGGTAGAGTGAATAATATTATCTATTCCTACTAATCTTACAAGCTGTTCGTTAGCTGGTCGGCAGATGATGGTTTCTAAGTTATCATCCTGGATAATACAAACGTCAGATAAAGCGATCGCTCGAATTTATTCGACAAATCGCTCAAAAATTGTATCCATGCGTTTGCTCACTTGGACAGCGATCGCACTCCGATAATTATCCGGTTATTTGTCACCTTGACAGGGCTAGGGGTAAGGTTTAAAAATGTACTTCATGCAAACGATAACCGTTATAGTATTCGACAGAAATTAGGTAAAAAAGTTTTACTGAAAACATCAAATTCCGTGACTTTTACCGATTACCCAATTCCGCCGGAAAAACCGGGCTAATGCTGATTCTTCTAAAGATAGATAAATTGGGCGTCCGTGAGGACAAGTGCGAGGGTTGCGAGTGCGTTGCCAATTATCTAAAAGTGTTTGCATTTCTTGTTGATTCATCGGTGTACCGTTACGAATGGCACTGCGACAGGCGACAGCTACTTGGGCTGTTTGTAAATCGCCTCCCCAACTAAGTTCTAAAATTGCTTCTGCACAGTCGTCTCGTTGCTGCAAAGGGGCGGGGATATTACGGACTGCCCAAAGTTGTTCGCCAAAGGGTTCTATTTCTAAACCGATGCGTTGCAGTTGCGATACTTGCGCCGGCGATAATTGATAAAGAATTATTGACGGTTCGACTGGGACAAGTTGCCAATTATCAGACAATTGCTCATATAAAACTCGCTCATGGGCAATGTGCTGTTCTACTAACCACATCCCACTTGAATGTTCCGCCACAATATAAGTGTTGCTTAATTGAGCGACAGCTTTTAAAGAGTAAGGAGTTGGGAGTGAGGAGTTAGGAGTTTTGGGATTTTCATTAGGATTTTGAGAATTGAAATTATAGCTACCTTTTGCTTCTGCGGCTTTGAGTAATTTACTAACTCGTGTTGTGTGAACAGCTTCTTTGAGATTGTTAGAAGAAATGCTGAGTGCTTGGTTAATTGCTTGGGTAATTTGCTCTTGCCAATAAATGATTTCGTTGAGATAAATTTCTGTTTTTGCTGGATTGCGATTCCAGTTAATTTGATCGGGGGAAATAGCAAGATGTAAGAAACAAATTGGATAGCGATCGCGTGGTAATGTTCTATGAAATGCTGATAATATCGTTTGCTCTAATTCCGGTGTCTTAATCATGCGTCTGTTGATAGCTACACGTACCCAATCTGGACGATGACGATGAGTGCGATCGGGTAATCCTACCACTAAATTTAGTGCTGAGTGCTGAGTGCTGAGTGCTGAGTCGGGAGTGGGGAGTGGGGAGTGGGGAGTTAGAAGTTCTGAGTTTAGTGGGTTGGGTATTTCGAGTTTTACTTCTTGCAAGTCACCTTGTCGCACTTGCGGTAAAATTTGCGGTAGCAATTGCCTAATTGTCGCTGCCGGACAGATGGTGAACCATTGACGGTCATTTTGCCAAATCTGCCAAGTAACGTGGGGATGACAGAGGGCAATTTGGTGAATTGTGGCTTGCACAGCTTTCATTTGCTGTGCTGTTGTGGGTAATCCCTGACGACGAGATGAGCAATTACCGAAAAGATGAGAAACTGTAACCACTGTACCAGGTGCGATCGCAGTTGCTTCAACTTGTACAACTTTCCCGCCATCGCCATAAATTATCCGCCATCCTAAATTTCCCCTCAAAGGACGACTCAAAATTTCTAAATCAGCCAAAGTCGTTAAACTGTGCAACGCCTCACCACGAAAACCCAAACTGTTAATTTTCCACAAATCGGCACTAGAGCGAATTTTACTAGTGCTGTGGGCTGTGGCTGCTTGTTGCAAATCATCTAGGTTCATTCCACAGCCATTATCTGCCACCCGAATTCGCCATTGCTGCGGCCACAGAGAAACCACAATTCGCGTTGCACCTGCGTCTAGGGAATTTTCTACCAATTCCCGCACCACAGAGGCTAAAGAGTCGATTACCTCTCCAGCTGTAATGAGATGTACAACTTCTGTCGGTAGAGCTTGAATAGTAAATGCCATAAATTATAGTTTATAGCTTCTGGCGCACACTATATACGACTTCTAGCAAGAATCCTTTCTCAGCAAAAAAAGAACCACAAATAAACACTGATAAATTATCTGTGTGCATCTGTGGTTTAATTTCTAAAACATTAATTATTGCAAGATATCTATTGTGTATTACAACTTTTTCTATGGCATCAGAAAAAATTAGTAATTGCAACATTAATTAACATTAAATCACCTTATACCAATTTAATGTGAAGTTACACATATCTAGATCCCCCTAAATCCCCCGATAAATTGGGGGAGTTTGATATGTTTTTCTGGTTCCCCCCTTTATAAGGGGGGCTAGGGGGGATCGAATTCTATGCAGCTTTATAAAAAATTGGTATTACTTTATGAATATCTTTAGGCGATTCGTTAATTACTATCTCTCATGGACAAAATTTTAGCTGGTTCAGGTTTGAGCAAACCGTTCAACAGTGATGCAGGACGTTGACTGTAAGGCCAAGCAAAAGCATGACGGAAAGCCGCATCTTGACAAGCTTGTAGTTGTTCAAAACTAATAATGTTGTAAGTCAAGAGATTCTCATACTCAAACGGTAGACGCACATTGTGCAATCCGGCATTATCAGTACAGATAGCAATATCAACCCCAGCATCAAGACAACGGTCAAAAACTAATTTGAGTTGACGTATATCTTGCAAAGTTCCAGTTTTTAGGTAAGTTGTCGGACAAACCTCCAAACATTGTCCGCGTCTAGCGACATCATTAAGTAGCTCTGGATATAGTAGCGGAATTTGAATGCCGTGACCAATCCGCATCAAATATGGTAACAGTTCTGGGTAACAACCAGCAGTGGTTTCATATAGATGTCCCGTGGTATTAACGCCCAGCGATCGCGCATAATCATATAAGCTAATCCATTCTTCTAAGCGATCGGCGTAATAACTATCACCTCCGGCTACATCTACTGCACAGACATACTGTTTATTTTGCGCCGCCAAATCAACAATCGCCTTGTTCACCTCATAAGGTAGGCGCGTATGCATACAGAGAATTTGGCTAGTAACAATGGGATATTCTGGCTGTTGGCTGGCAAGTCCTACTACTCGCACAATTTCTGCCATCTTGTCAATTCTTGCAGATTGACTCAGATGCTCAGGTGTCCGCAAATAAGGAGTGTAGCGCAGTTCCAGATAAGCCAAATTTTCAAATATGTAAGCACCCCGCACCAAGCGATAGATAAAGTAAGGCAAAGTCTCTACAGTTTGCACGCTTTCTACCAAAGTGTGTAATTCTAGATACTCGTCTAGGGTGTTACGTGGGCGGGTATAAAAATCTTCAAATTCTGAATAGTCAGCAAAGCGGGAAATTAACTCCGCAGAATGTCGCTCGAAATATCGCCATAAAACTCGTGGTACAACCGAGCCGCCTAGATGTCTATGTAATTCAGCGTATAAAGCCATAGTGGTATTTTTAGGTAAAAATTTCAATGATTGTAACAAAAACATCGAAATAAAAATTTGTCTTCAAAAAAATTTTGCTCTAACTTGTTTGGAGTAGAGGTTTCCCTACATCTGAATTTCAACAAATACTCCGACCTGTAAACTGCGCAAACGATTTGGTGGCTTGGAATTAGATAGGGTTGAGAGCAACAGATAAATTTCTGCTTCCTACCTCCTGCACTAATATTTGCAGCACGAACAAACTTGACATTACCAAGATTAAATTGATAGCATTGATATCCTTGATTTTTTTTGTGCTATAGTAAAGAAACATTGCTATTGTTAAGCGAGTGAAATATAGCAATATATTTTTCTTTAACAAAGCAAATTCGTGGCAAGGTTGGTATTAATTGAAAATTCAAGCGTTGGAAGTCAAGGCTGGCGATCGCATTATTGCTTACTGCAACAATAAAATGCAAACCTGCAAGGTAAAACGCATTTTAGATCCAGGTCAAGCTAACATCACACTATCAGTATTCACCTCTGAGAATTATCGCGGTTGCTCAGTTTCATCTATAGTCCGCTTCCAAAGCAACGCCTTAGTTGATTTGGTAAGTTAAAAATCAACTAAATATTCAAGCTCAAAAAGATTTCTAGCTATTGTCCAGCCTTCAACTGGACAAAATTTTTGTTAAAGGTGCGATGTCTACGCACATACGAATCAGTTAATTATGGCTGAATGATTTTCGCAACCTCCCACTACCTAGTGGTTTGTCCCATTAAATATATTGAGTTTGTAGTAAGCGCTTCTGTGCTTAAAAATCCAGGACTAAAGTCCTTACTACAAACTTATTCACCCCTCGTAACTAATAGGACAGACCACTAGTATAGAGAACAGTAATTGATAAAATTCTGAGAAAAAAATCTAATTTATGGCTTTTGTTAGTTCTTTTTCACATCACGAGCCATGTTGAGGTAGTAGTCATCAAGTTTGGCATTAGAACGACGGCGGTTAGGGGCAGGAATTTTAGTAGTGTTATCCTGATTCGTTTCAATTGGCTGTTTAGTTGAAGCTTGATTTACGCCTTGCACCCGATCGGATTCTAAGAAATAACCAGACTGAGAGAATCCGAAAAGCTTGCCAAAAAAACCAGATAAATTTCCGAAAAAATTAGAAATACTTTGGAATAAAACACCAAACAAGCCTTCAATACGAAGGAACAAGTTCCGAATAATTTGAGTTAGACGAAGCATAAAAGCACCTTCAATGATTGCCTATTATTATTGTGACTCAATTCGGATTCAGGAATTGAGGATATGGCAAAAATCTATCAGTAGGTAGGTATAATTCCCACAACCCCTACTTTTCCTGAACCAGCAAAACCGACTTCACAGGACGCTTGATAGAATTTCCCTCTAAATCAACCTTTCCGTAAAAGGTTTTCCCGTTGTAATAAAGCGAAGACGAACTTCCCCCATCCAGATTCATTGCTCGATCGGCACCAAGAGTTTTCATCAAATCAGCTAATGCTGGCAAAGATATTCCAGAGTTCGCCGGAGCCGAGGGTTTTTGAGCCACCATAACTAAAATAACGCTGCCATCGCGGGTAATACCTACGGCAGTTCTGGCGTTGGGTTGGTTGCTACCAAGGGCATCTCGTTTATTAGCGTTGTCCACAAAGCCCTCTTTTTCTAAGGTGAGTTCTGGTAATAAGCGCGGGCCAGCACCGATAGCATCAACTAACTGACAACCTGCTGGTGGTGACTGACTGTGTAGGGCAATGGAATAACGGCTAGTTTGCCCGCATAAGTAGCGACGGAATTCTGTGCGATTGAATATTTGACCCAAATAAGATTTTAAGTTGGGATTGTTCACCAGCCGCTCATTTTCCTTGGGATCGGCTATCAACTTTCCTTGCCGGACAACATAAGATGTAGTTTTTTGGTTGACTGGATCGAAAAATCCTGCATTCAAAATAGCCACGGCTTGATGCTTTTGGGCAAATTCCTCTACAGTGGCTACCTTCTGTGAGAGTGCAGGAGTCACCAAAAATTTGCTATTAGCTGGAATCAGCACGATGTGAGCGATGCTTTGGGGCAAAGTGCGATCGAAGTAGCGGATAGTTTTTGCTGGTGAAGCTGCAATAGTGGGTATTGAAGGTGTTGAAAAACGCAAATTAAACCACAACACCATTGCTAAACTCATTAATATCAAAGCCAGTAGTTTGATTTTTCTCACTTTTAAACTCACCTGCGGTTAGCTCAAAAAAGTTGATTTAATCGATTTAATTAAAATACTTTAAGCTGAAAAATAAGCAATTAACTTTAATTATTCCCGGTTCGCCCATTTTTTAGGGATTTAGAAAAAATAGATAGTCAAAAGTATACCGAAGGGCGTATTCCCAAAAAGGCTCCATTAGGTATATGTTCGCAATTATGGCTACTGAACCCATAATTACAAAAATTTAACTTTAAAATAACCAAATGATCTAGATTCAACAGAATATGAATAGAGTTATCTTCAAAAAACATCAAGGAATAAAATATGTGTGCTATGGAATTGGAAATTAGCAAACCAGTATCTTGCAATTGTCCACAGAGATATCTGCGGTTTTGATAGTTGCTTAAGTTCGGATCGATTGAAATTGTTAACTGCTTATGCGTCCTCGTCAAAAAATTATCGAGATGTTCTCAACCTTCGTTGAGTTGGAAGGAGACAGATTCAGCAAATGGTTGATTGATACCAGACTACATCGAAATATTCAAAATTGCTTGGAGTCTTCACAATTCGTCCCTAACTCAGAAAACTTTTGGGCATTACATTGGTACAAGTGCTGGAGAGAGCAATCTAATAGCCTTGCTAGAATGCATTTGTCTGCTTATTTACAGGAACCAAATTATTGGGCTGCTAAAAAAACAATTGCCAAATTTACAAATAGTCAACATAGCCTAGCAGATTATTTTCAAATGGCGAATGCTGAAATTGAAACAATTCTTAAACAATTTAACCCAGAAAAATGCTCTAGCTTAAAAGTCTATGCTACTATAGCAGTTCCCAGTCGGCTAAAAGATATTTTACGCCAACGCAAGGAAGCTGATATTTGCACAAATTGGGCATTGTTACGCAAGGTAAGCAAAAAGCAGTTTTTAGAAGCTCTTGCTCAAGCTGGATTATCACCGATTCTAATCGCCCAATATCGACTAGCCTGGACTTGTTTCAAAGAACTGTATGTTCAAAACCAACCAGGTGGCACAAAGTCTCTACCAGAACCAGAACCTCAACTTTGGAAAGCTATTGTCAACCTCTACAACCGCGATCGCCAAAATCAGTTAAATCAATCTACTCCAGAATCCACGAGAGAAAAAATTGAACAATGGTTAACCCAAGCAGCTGTGTACGTGCGTGGTTATCTGTATCCACCTGTTAGTTCTTTAAATGTAGTGATATCGGAAGATAACTCCACAACAACTTTTGATTTGCCAGATCCATCCTCTGACTCATTAATTGCAGAGATAATAGCCCAAGAGGATGCCCAAAATCAACAAAATCAACAATCTCAGATTGAAGGTGTTTTGTTAAAAAAAATACAAAATCTGGAGGTGAAAACTCAGGAAATACTTAAACTTTACTACCAACAGGGGTTAACTCAGCCACAGATTGTAGAACACCTACAAATTAGTCAGCCTACTGTTTCTCGCCGACTGCTCAAAGCCAGAGAATCAATGCTTTCAGCATTGATCCAATGGAGTCAAGATACGCTTAATATTTCTGTGACTTCCAACCTAGTTAATAATATGAGTACCGCTTTGGAAGAATGGTTGCAAGTTAAGTATGGGGAATCTCGCTGAGATTATGAAGGATGAGGTAGTAAAAATGACTTACGCTTTTACAGAACCGCAGGAACTATTGTTAGAAATATCACCATCATTACAGACAAGTTCTTGGCAAGAAAGCCAAATGTACGCCACACCTAGCAGTCGCTGGCGTGCTTACATGAATCAAATTTGCCTTCATGGGTTTTTGAATTGGGTAAAAGCTGAATATGTTCTAGAAGCAAGTATCTGGCACAGTTCCCCTGGTATTCCTGCTTTTTGGGAATTTGTCAATGGCACAGTAATTTTGTTAAACCAAAAGCGAGTCGTTTTAATTCCTAGCGAGGCAATCGATGATAGCGAGTTAGAAGTTCCTCAAGAATGGGTAGACATTCCTAGTTGGGCAGCAGATTATTATTTAGCAGTGCAAGTTACAGCAGATGGGGAGTGGGTAAGAATTTGGAGCTATATAACCCATCAAGAACTTAAATCACTAGCAGACTATGACCAAGTAGATAGGACTTATTGTATAGATGCACGGCACTTAATTAAAGACTTTAATGCTTTTTGGATCGCCTACCAATTTTGTGGAACAGAAGAGATGAAAGGTGCGATCGCTCCACTACCAGAATTATCGACTGTTGAAGCAGAAAATCTTGTGCAACAGTTAAGTAATTCCTCTGTAACATTTCCGAGACTTGCAGTGCTATTTACAACTTGGGGAGTGCTACTAGAAAATGAGCAGTGGCGGCAGCGTTTGTACCAAGAAAGGCTGCAATCTCTACGACGGGCTGCGCCTACGCAGTATTCACAAGTACAAGTGAATCTTAGTCGTTGGCTGGAGCAGATTTACGATGCTTCTTGGCAAGCTATAGAGACTTTTTTTGAGCCAAACTCCAGTAGCCTAGCTTTTAATTTCCGCACTTCTTCCAGGTTAAACGCTGCCGCGAGCAAACGCGCCAAGCTGATTGACTTGGGAATAGAAATAGAGGCTCAAAAAGTTATTTTATTAGTTGCCTTAATACCAGAAGCTAACCAACAAGTTAAGATTCGCGTCCAACTACATCCAGCTTGTAATCAACCTTACCTACCTGCTAATATCAAGCTAGTTTTATTTTCAGACCGAGGAGAAATACTTCAAGAAGTACAAGCAAGAATTCAAGATAGTTATGTACAGTTAAAACTCTTTGATGGGGAAGTGGGAGAATGTTTTAGCATCCAGGTTGGTCTTGATAATTATCAAATAACAGAAAATTTCATAATTTAGTTGTTATGAGCTAGTAGGGTCAAATTGGTTGATACAATCTCTTTGCAGCGGCTTGTAAACGTTGTTTTTGCTCGAAAGTCATAGGTTTAGACCAAATTTGTCTTGTGTAGTCCTTATACTGCACTTTTCTTTGGTATTTTTGCATAAGTACAATGCTCTCTGTTGATTAGTCATTAGTTAATCACGAATGGCTAAGTCCATTTAACTTATGAGTAAGCTAGTTGTCTTCAGCTTCTTGGGAGGAGATTTAAATCAAGGATTTCCTGTTGTCACGGCTCAACTTTGGTGTGATAAACAATTTATACCCGTGAAATTAACAGGGAGTCTACCACCAGCACCAGAACTAAGTGAACTCTACCGCAGATGGCAGTTACTCTACGCAGCAGTTCATCAACGCCTGGGTAAGAATCAACGGATAAAAGTACATTCGCAAGACATAACCAATATTTCTGTCAATGACTTTAATGAAGTGTGTCAACAGCTACAAGCCAATATCAATGCTTGGTTAAAATTTGAATCATTTCAGAATATTGAACGGCAGTTGCGAACTCTACTCAGTCGTAATGATGAAATTAGAGTCATTATTGAAACAAATATAGTTCTACTGCATCGCTTGCCTTGGCATCTATGGCATTTTTTTGAAGATTACCCGAAAGCGGAATTAGCTTTAAGCAATCATGAGTATGAATCTACTCACCTATTACAAAAATCTCCTACAGGTAAAGTCAGAATTTTGGCAATTCTAGGCAATAGAGTTGGTATTGATATTGATAAAGATGCCTCTGCTTTACACGGTTTAACAGATGGCAAAACCACTTTTCTTATAGAACCAACACGACAAAAACTTGACGAGCATCTATGGAATCATGATTGGGATATTCTATTTTTTGCCGGACATAGCACTAGTCTTGCTGAAGGAGAAATTGGGGAAATTTACATCAATCAAACAGAAAGTTTAACAATTTCGCAATTGAAACATGCACTTAATGCAGCAATTAGACGCGGTTTGAAACTGGCAATTTTCAATTCTTGTGACGGAATTGGCTTAGGACGAAATTTAGCTGATTTAAACATTCCCCAAATGATTGTAATGCGAGAAGGAGTTCCAGATTTAATAGCACAGGAATTTTTAAAAAACTTTCTTACCGCCTTTGCAGATAGCAAGCCATTTTACTTGGCTGTGCGAGAAGCACGAGAAAGACTTCAAGGACTGGAAAATGAATTTCCTTGTGCCAGTTGGTTGCCAGTTATCTATCAAAATCCTACAACTGTTCCTACTACGTGGCAAGAATTGTGCGGTAATTTTGCTAATACTAAATTTGTAGGTGAAGTTTTGACAAAAGGTAAAATTGCAACACCAAAATTCAAACTTTGGACTGTACTACTTAGTACTTTGATTGTGGCTATTTCAACATTAGGTTTGAGATATTTGGGAGTCTTTGAAAAAATCGAACTACAAACTTTCGATCAAATGCTACGGTTGCGACCTCAAGAAGAGCCAGATCCAAGGTTAATAATTGTAGAAATTACTGAAAAAAATATTCAATCACGACAAGAGATGACCAAAGGACTGAAATCTATTTCGGATAGTACGTTAGCTAAATTGCTTAACAAAATACAAAAGTATCAACCGCGAGTTATTGGACTGGATATTTATAGAGACTTAGCCGATCCTCCAAATAAATCAAATCCAATACAACTTCCGACTGAACTTAATAAAGATAATGTTGTTGTTGTCTGCAAAAGCCGTGATAGTAAATATGACCCACAAGGTGTTAAACCTCCGAAAAACATACCTGTAGAACGTCAGGGTTTTACTGATGCAATTCAAGACCCAGATGGTATCGTCCGTCGCCAAATTTTGATGATGGCACAAGAGCCTTCTTCAACTTGTACAACGCCTTATTCGCTGTCGTTGCAATTAGTTACTCGTTACTTATCTGACGAAAATATTAAACCTAAATTTAATGAAGATTATGTACAGTTTGGCTCTAAAGTATTTAAACGTTTAAAATTTGGTCGCAGTGGTGCTTATCAACAAGGAGTTGATTTAGGTGGAAATCAAATACTTGTCAATTATCGTAATACAGATTATCAGAGAGTTTCTCTTGATGAGGTATTGAGTGATAAATTCGATCGTAAATCAATGAAAGATAAGGTAGTAATCGTTGGAGTGACAGCTAATACAGTTAGCGATACTTGGTCAACTCTCTACAGTACTGCACAGCAAGATTACCAAGAAATACCAGGGATATTTATACAAGCACAAATGGTTAGCCAAGTTTTGAGTGCAGTTTTAGACCAACGTCCAATTCTTTGGGTTTTGCCTTACTGGGGTGATATTCTTTGGATATGCGGCTGGTCTGTAGTTGGGAGTCTGATTATTTGGTGGGTGCGATCGCTCTCACATCAGGGATGCACGATCTTTGCAACAGTTGTCACTTTATATGGAGTTTGTGCGATCGCTCTTTTAAAACAAGGGCTATGGTTGCCATTTATTCCTTCTGCCTTTGCTGTGGTTGCAAGTGGTGTTGTAATTATATTTATTCAAAGTCGCCGATAATTTTCCATTCCTCTACAATAGACCTCTTGCATAAGTCGAATAGACCCCCTTTAATCCCCCCTTATAAAGGGGGGAAACTTGAAATCTTACCCCCTCCCCAACACATCGGGGAGGGGTGATTCAAGGATTTTTGCAAGAGGTCTAATCATTAGTTGAGTAATGTAAAACTATCTTCAATTAATTAGAATAAAGGGTAAAAGTAGCAAGGTTGCAACTGAATTTTGAGGCTTTGGATATTCGCTGTTGCTCTGTCTGATTTACCAGGATACGTGGTAAGTATCCTGGCAGAACCTTTTTAGGGAGTGAACGGCTCCTCCTCAATTGCCCGACAGGAATCGGCTTGACAAGTACGCAGTTTACTCAGTCGGTTAGCAAGCTGTTTGAGTAGAGTTGGATCGGCTGTAGAAGCCAGGTTGTTCAACTGATATGGGTCTTTTTTGATGTTATACAGTTCCTTCGCTCCAGTTTTATACTCAACATAGGTATAATCTTGTGTCCGGATCGCTTGGTAAGTAGGGATCTTCGGTACTTGGCCTCCTTTTTGGAGCGATTGAAGCTCTGACTGATCCTCAAGCTCTAACTGATCCTGAAGAAGCTTTGTCTGATTCTCAAGTGCAGCACGTCGCTTCTGATTTTGTTTGTGTTCTATCAAAAATGCAGAGCGCCACTTAGGGAGATTTAACGTCGTACCCTTTAACAAGGGTAAGAACGAGCGTCCATCAACAAAAGCGGGTGGTTTAACTCCAGCCATATCGGTAAAGGTTGGGAAAAAGTCGATATTACCCACTTGCTCTTGCAGTTTCTTGCCAGATGGAATTCCCGGTCCCCGCACTACCAGATTCAAGCGAATATCTTCCTCGTAGGCACTTTCTTTGCCTGTACTTGCTCGGTGAATACCCTGTTTGTAACCGTTATCAGAGGTGAAAATGATGTAAGTATTGTTAAGTTGTCCAGTTGCCTTGAGCGTATCGACCAACTTGTCAATTGTATCGTCAACCGACTGTAGCGATCGCAAGCGCAAACGATAACTTTTATCAATTTCATCAATTTGTGTTTGATTGAGTTGAGGCAAATCTTGAATGAATTGAGGCTTAGTGCTGACATTGGCTTCGTTAAAATTGTCTACGCGGGGCGCTTGAGCATCTGGGAAGAGGTTTTTATAGCGTGGTGCTGGCGTATATGGTCCGTGAATGTTGAAGGGAGCTAGATAAACGAAAAACGGTTTGCCGTTCTTGACAGAACGTTGGATGAAATCAATGGCAAAGCCAGTATAAACATCTGTACCGTAGTCTTTGGGGTTGTCACCGTACTTAACCAGCTTGCCATTTTTGTTCAGCGTGTAATTGAACTGAGAGTAAGGATTGCCATATTTCTTTTGGTCGTTTTTCTTCTTGCCTTTTTCCATCGGGCTATACCACTCTGTCCAACCAGGCGGGATGTAGGTATCATCAGGGGCTGTGTCGGGGTAGCCGTTGAGGTACTTGCCAATCAACGCTGTCTGATAACCATTTGCCTGTAAAGAGGTGGCGATCGTCTCTTTTTCTAAGCCCTGACTATAGGCTTTCTGGAAACCGCCATCAGGTTTTGAATTGGTCAAGACCCCTGTATTGTGCGCATATTGACCGCGCAGAATATTCGTGCGCGATGGGCAGCATAGAGACACGTTTACAAAAAAGTTAGGAAATGTTACGCCCTGGTCGAGCAAAAGCGACTTAATGTTTGGTGCATACTTCTTTGGATTTCTGTTAATTGTGTCAGCGTCCATGTCATCCACTAGGACGAAAACAATATTGGGTTTACTTGTCTCGGTGAAAGCTTTTTGTGGTGCTAAGAAGAACACATTGACTACCAAAACACCGATCGTTATTAGAGCAAATAACTTTGTTTTCAAATTGAATGTTTTCATTAAATGACCTCTTGATTTACAATGTCATAGTTTCATTTTTTGGCTTTGGGTATGATAAAAAACCAAACTTTTCTCAAAACAGAATAGAGGCGTCAGAATTCAAAATTGAATTGGAGTCCGACTGGTAGATGTGATACTTAAGTGTGAGATTTGGTGCAAAAAGATAAAATTTATCTCAATACTTCTTGCTTTGTGCATTTTTAACTCGGAATCGAGTTTGGGGTAAAGGGTAAGGATTAAAGGTTTTTTCTTTCCCTTTTCCCTTTCCCCTTTTCCCCAAAACCCGAGAAGTATTGCCAAAACCAATGGCTTTCTCTCTGTTCCTTGTTCTCTCCCCTTTAGGGTATGGTCAAAAATCGGTGATTAATCTTGCTTTGCGGAGCACAAATTGCAATACAGTTTCTTCGCGGGTAATAATATCAACTCTGCCATCCATACCCAATTGAATTTGACATTTCTTTGTACTGCGACCTAAAGCAAGTTTCTCTGGTTCAATTGTGACTTCGTAAAAAGCACCTACAGCAGTTGCTTTTGGGGTAGAGTTCGTATCAGTATCAGCATCGTTTTTTTGCGACTTAACAGCATCTGGAGAAATCGCTTTGACAACACCATTGAGAGTACCGTAATCAGGATAAGGACAAGCACTAACTCGCATTTGCACCTTTTGACCGACTTTTATCTTACCTTTTTCCTCAGAACCGACAGCTGCTTTGATAACTAAAGGTGCATAACTAGGAACAATTTGCACAACTTCTTCCCCAGCCCGGAGAGTTTGACCGGGGTTTCTCAAATTCAACTTGGAAATAATTCCGTCTGCTGTAGCGGTAATAGTAGTTTGCTTCAGGTCAATTTCAGCTTGCTTGAATTCGCTAGTATCGCGCTCTAATTGTTTTTCGGTTTCAATTTTCTGTTTTATAAGTGCTTGAAGTTCTCTTTCTAACGATGCTTTATTCACTTCCCCAGAAGCTTTTTCTTGAGCAATGCGTTCACTCGCCATTGCTACCTCTGCATTGCTTGGGTTGAGAACTGCTTGAGCGCGCGAGCGTTTGGCAATAGCCCCATTAACAGCTTGTTTTAGCCGTTCATTTGTTTTTTCTTGGGCTTTATAAGTTGCTTTTTGCGCCTGTACAGCTTGTTGTTGCTGTTTTACAGCCAGCTGTACTTCTTCTAGTTGATCGCGGGATAATGCCCCTTGTCTAGCAACATTTTCATATCGGCTCTGCTTTGATGTCGCTGCTCCTAAAGCCGCTTCAGTTGCGTGGAGATTAGCTAATGCTGATTGTAACTGTGCTTGCCCTGCATATAATTCTTCTTGAGCCATTTTGACATTGGCTGCTGCTTCTTGAAGTTCAGTGATACTGGTAATTTTTTTGTCTTGATAATCGCGATCGCGTCCCTGCAATTCAGCTTTAGCAGAGGCGATAGTCCGATTGGTGCGATCGCTTTCAGCTCGAATTTGACTATCGATTGCATTTATTTGCGGAGCGGTTTGAATTAGTTGTAACCTAGCTTGTTGAATATTGGTTTGCAGCTGGTTTTTTTTGGTTTGCAATCGAGAATCATCAATAGTGGCAATTTTATCTCCTTTTTGCAGTGTTTGATTTTCTTTGACGTAAATCTGTATTACCTGTCCTTCTGTCGCCGCCTGTACAATTGGCAATTCACCCGCAGGACGGACAACCGCTTGCCCAATGACCGTAACTTTATATTTAGCAACCGCAGCCACAGGAACAGCTAACGCCAAGGCAAACACGATAAATAGTCCGCCAAATGTAGTCCAACGACTAATTGGTGGGAGAAACTCATTGTCTTGAACTAAGGGTAAAAAATTTGTTTGAGACTTACTAATCATAAGTTATAAATATCTCTCAAATGTCTAATAAACATTAACTAATTCCGAAAAAGTAAAGAAGATTTCAATCCATTACCATTATTAGAAGAATAAATCTCATCAAGAAAGCTCAAATGCTCTCCAGGGATATGACGTAATTCTTCTGGAGTTCCTTGAATTTTTAAGCGCCCATTTTCAAGCAATACAATCCAATCAGCCCGTTTGATAACTTGAGGACGATGGCTGATCGTAATTGTAGTTTTACCTTGACGGTGATTAATTAATCTATCCAAAACTTGAGTTTCACTTATTGGGTCAAGAGCGCCTGTAGATTCATCTAGAATTAATACAGGCGGGTCAGTAACAATTGCTCTAGCTATCGCTAATCTCTGCCTTTGTCCGCCAGAAATATTTGCACCAAATTCGCCTAAAACAGTTTGATATTTATCGGGTAATTTGCTAATAAATTCATCTGCACCAGCAATTTGACAGGCAAGGACTATCTCCTCAAAACTAATGTTTGGATAACTGAAGTGAAAATTTTCTACAATCGAACGACTCCAAAAATGAGGTTCTTGGGGAACTAATACGACTTGCTGCCGCAAACATTCTAAAGATAAATCTTGCTGGTTGTATATGCCATAACGAATGTTACCAGATTGAACGTGATATAAACCAGTAATTAATTTGCCAAGAGAGCTTTTACCACAGCCAGATTTACCGATTAAGGCTATTACTTTACCACCAGGGATAGTTAAAGAAAAGTTTTCTAACAGGTCAGTTCTACCAGGATGATGAAAGTTAATTTGAGAACAACTAATATCTGCATTGCCAGGAATTTCTGCCCAAGGTTTTTTAAAGTCATTTTCATCTTCTGGGGTAGAATCTATCACTTCTGTCAAGCGTTGAACGACAATTTGAGCAGTGATAAATTCATCAATTAGCCCGACTGCTGACTCTAAAAAGTCAAGAAAGCTACCACTCATACCGCTATACGCCAGCAGTTGACCGATGGATAATGTCTGATTAATCACTAAGCTAGAACCTAACCAAAGTATGCCAATACTCGTAAATTTAGAAAGAATACTAGTGGCTGTGCCGCTGTAAAGCTCCAACTTCATTGTCGTCCAGTCTAAGTTAGCAAGACGACCAAAATTTGTCTGATATTCTTGCCAAGCTTGCTCTGTAGCTTGGGTGGTTTTGAGGACTTGAACACCGCGAAAGGTTTCGACTAAAAAGCCTTGATTTTCTGTACCTTTAACGATGAGGCTGCGGGTTTTCTGGCGCAAGGCGGGAAGAAAAAGCAGGTTCACAAAAGTGACAACAACAAAAGCGGCAACGGAAGCGAGAGTCAGTTGCCAACTATAAAAGAGCATGAAACCCAAGGAAACCAGAGCCACAAAAAATTGACTGGGTAAACCAAGGACAATTTGAGAAACTAGATTATTGATGGTATGAACATCAGCAATCCGGCTAACGACTTCCCCACTGCGACGGGCTTCAAAATATGATAGGGGTAAGCGCAACAGTTTTCGGCCGTATTCTAGAATTAACCCGTATTGCAACCTTTGACCGAAATGACCAATCAGGTGAGATTGTACTAAACCAATGGCACTTTGAATTAAGTTCATGGCAATCACGCCAATTGCCACTGTTGTTAGCAGTTGGGTATCTCCCCGCACTAGCACATCATCAGTGAGGAGTTGCATCATTAAAGGGGAAGCCAGGGACAACAGCCCGATCGCAAAGTTGATAGCGATCGCCTGAACCAGAAGATTGCGATAGGGCATAACGCGGGCAATAAAGCGCCCAAAACCGCCAATTTTATCTTCTGGTTGCTCGTAGAAGCGGCTATCGTCTGGCATCAGCAGCAGCATCACACCATCACTCCAACCCGCGATTAACTCCTTGGAGGTGAGGTACAAGATACCAAAGGCAGGGTCAGAGATAACATATTTTTTCCCCTTTTTCCCGTATAATACTACCCAGTGATAACCTTTCCAGTGAATGATGGCTGGTAAGGGGAGTTCATTTAATTTCTCAAACAGTTCTGGGGTAGCTTGAACTTGACGGGCATGGAATCCCAGGGTTTCTGCTCCCCGCCTTAAACCTAATAGTGTGGTTCCCCGCGAACCTGTACCCACTGCTTCTCGCACGCGATTGAGGGCAAAGGTGCGTCGGTAGTGTTTGGCGATCGTGGCTAGGCTTGCTGCACCACAATCTTCTTCACTGTGTTGCAATATACTGTAGTATTTCATTGTTTAAAAAATCAGTAACAGCCGCAGTTAACAAGGGGTAGACGAGTCCGTTTATTTCCTACCTAATAACTGTTAACACCGTTTACGTTTATTTATGCTATTTTGATATGAATGAAAAAGTAGGAGCGAAAACGACCTCGCCCCTACGAACTGCAAGAGAAGAATGTTACTCAGCTAAAAGCTTATGTGAGGGCATTCTTTTCTCTTTGAGATTTTGAAGGATTCGAGTACACGGTATGAAATAGACCAGAGCTGATTATGCAGGTTTGACAGACGCGATGTTGTTGTTAAAAGGACCAGTGAAGTTACCTTTTGAACCTGCTTTGAGACGTCTCTTCTGACCTGTGAAATTCTCACCACTGTAGACAATCCAATCTTTTCTACCCGTCACCTCGTACCAAGATGCTTTATTGTTAAAGCTACCTAAACTGCGTCGTGCGTTTGCGATATTATTTAGCCGCCTTCCTTCACCATCCTTCTTGTCGGAAAAGTCTAAGGCACCACCACTAATAGTGGCGGCGGCTTCATGGTTAAGGTCTTGCACAGCTTCGATGCTGTAGAGGTCTTTGATTTGCTTGTTGTTCATATCTACTCCGTAGTTTTTGATGTTAGACATTGTTTTTCCCCTGAGTTTTAGATTGGGGTTTGAACTGAAGGTAAGCTTGTTTTCTTCCTTCTGATTATTAATTGGTAGCAGTATTTTCGTTGATTCACGACCCCGAATCAGAGGTTTTTTAGCTTTACCTTCTAATTCTTAATTGGTAGCAGTATCTTCGTTTATTCACCAAGGCAAACGCACGTAATTTGTGAAACCCTTATTGCATAAAGATATTGATGAAAAAATCGTCTCAATTATCAAACGCTCAAACCCCTGCTATGAAAGGATTCTTATACTTAGATCCGAGGTGCGTTTTCTCTAATTTATTCACTTGATTCAGTAGTGTTAATTTGCTAATATCTCTGTTGTACATAAGTTGATTCTCCTGACAGTTACACAACAATAACTTTGACGCAATATAGACGATTAAGTAATATAAATTTCGGATGATGTGTACTAAAAACTCCTACCTACTTGCAGCATCTCTGTTGCAAATTAGAGAGGGGATGAGAGAAGTTTTAACAGAGGCATGAAATAGAAAAATAGCCTCAGAAATGGATGAATACTCTGAGGCTATTTTACTATCTAACCAAAGTTACTAAAACGGATGCACAGAAGTCAAATCTATGATAAGCGTTTGAGAGAACTAATTGAATCGTTTACTCCTCCAGCAACTCTACGGTATCGTCCTGGCCCTAAAGTTATAGATGGACCTCTAAAGTTTGTATTTTTATAAAACCTCCATCTTTGATTCCCTGTAATAACAATAGATGAGGTGGCGTCGTTGAAATTGTTATTAGCTAGGTTGGCATCACTGCCAGTAAACGTTATACCACCTCCTCGAAAGTTAGCATCCCGGAATAACTGTGCATTACCTCCACTACAAGTAGCAGCAACCTCATCGTTAAGTTCCTTCACTGTGCTGAAGTTCAATTCTGTTAAAGTTTTCTCGTTCATATCTACTCCGTAGTTGTTGATGTTAGACATTAGACATCTCCGAAATTTCAAGTTTGAATTTGAACTGAAGGCGATCGCTGGTTTGGCTTTACCTTCTGATTGTTAATTGGTAGCAGTGAGATAATTTTATTCACGACCCCGAATCAGAGATTTTTTAGCTTTACCTTCTGATTGTTAATTGGTAGCAGTGAGATAATTTTATTCACGACCCCGAATCAGAGATTTTTTAGCTTTGCCTTCTGATTGTTAATTGGTAGCAGTGAGATAATTTTATTCACGACCCCGAATCAGAGATTTTTTAGCTTTACCTTCTGACCGCACTGGCTCCCCTACCACCATGCAACCCCTATTCCCCTACACCCTTTTGAACTATAAGTGTTGAGCTTTTAATGATGGTTAGCTTAATATTTTTTAACCGAATTACCACTGCACTATACTTGACAACAATGCCTGCTTTGGATGATGACGATTCGTTTTTTGCAAGTCATACCAGAAGCGAGAAATGTGTTGATATCCAAAGCTTGTGAATAAGTCGAGCACCCTGATACCTATACTTAATTGAAGATTTACTCGCTAAATTTCCTTTTCAATAGGAGAGTGCAATGTCTGGAGTATCTATACGTTTGTACTGGTGGCAAGGTCTAGGAATTGCGATCGCGAGTGCAATAGTCTTATATACAAATAGCTCAGTTGCTCAAATTACGCCAGATGGGACTCTGCCAAATAATTCCGAGGTGAGATTAGATGGCAATACTAGAGTCATTTCGGGTGGAACCACAAGAGGCGCTAATCTGTTCCACAGTTTTCGAGAGTTTTCTGTTCCCACCGATCGGACAGCTTTTTTCAATAATGCACTCGATATTCAAAACATTCTCACACGAGTCACTGGCTCAAGCGTTTCAAATATTGATGGGTCGATTAGTGCGTTGGGTAAAGCAAACCTGTTTATCATCAATCCCAATGGGATTATTTTTGGTAAAAATGCCAGTTTGAATATCGGCGGTTCCTTTGTCGCCACAACAGCCAATGCCATTGGGTTTGGCAATTTAGGATTTTTCAGCGCCTCAAATCCAAAAGCACCTTCACCCTTGTTAACAGTAAATCCAAATGCCTTATTATTTAATCAAATTGCAGTTGCACCGATTCAAAATAGTTCGACTGCACCAGCAGGCTCTACTCCTGGTGGCGAGGATGCATTTGGTCTACGTGTCCCAGATGGTCAGAGTTTGCTGTTGGTAGGCAGCAATGTGAACATGGATGGTGGAAGATTGAATGCTTTTGGTGGACTCGTCGAGTTAGGTGGGTTAGCTGGTGCGGGAACAGTTGGGTTGAATGGGGATGGTAATAATCTAAGTTTGAGTTTTCCCAATAGTGTAGAAAGAAGCGATGTTTTCCTTAGCGATCGCGCGCAAGTAAATGTATTTGCTGGCAATGGTGGAAGTATCGCAGTTAATGCCCGGAATTTAGAGATGACAGGAGAGAGTTTCCTGCGTGCAGGCATAGACAATAGACTAGGTTCTAATAATAGTCAGGCAGGAAATATTTCGGTTAATGCTACTGGAGCAATAAACCTTAACAATAGTGTCATTGATAATCCGGTGCAAGAAAAGGCAAGCGGACAGGGGGGCGATGTCAGTATCAGTGCTAGCAGCTTGCGGCTTGAGGGTGGGGCACAGGTAGGCACTGGCACTTTCGGTGCGGGTAAGGGGGGAAATTTGAGAGTTGATACCCAAAATGTGCAACTGATTGGTAGAGGGAGTGGCTTGTTTGCTCCCGCATACTCAACAGGGAATGCGGGTGATTTGACTATTAAAATTAATACCTTGCTAGTCCGAGATGGGGCAACGGTGAGTACTAGTACACGTGGTGCAGGCAAAGGAGGAAATTTGAGGGTTGATGCCCAAGATGTGCAAATCATTGGTGGAGGGAGTGGCTTGTTTGCTCCCGCATACTCAACAGGGAATGCGGGTGATTTGACTATTAAAACTAATACCTTACTAGTCCGAGATGGGGCGCAGGTGTATACTGCTGCTACATCTGGTTCGGGCAAAGGAGGAAATTTGAGGGTTGATGCCCAAGATGTGCAACTGATTGGTAGAGGGAGTAGCTTGTTTGCTCCCGCATACTCAACAGGGAATGCGGGTGATTTGACTATTAAAACTAATACCTTGCTAGTCCGAGATGGGGCGCAGGTGTATACTGGTACATCTGGTTCGGGCAAAGGAGGAAATTTGACCGTTGAAGCCCAAGATGTGCAAATCATTGGTAGAAGTGCCGATAGTAATAAGAATTCCAGTGTCTTGACTGCTCAGACCAGCGGTATAGGGGATGCGGGAAACCTGACGATAAACACTGGTAAGTTGCTTTTGCAAGATAGGGCATTCCTCAGTACTCTAACTTTGGGTAAGGGCAAGGGGGGAAATTTGAACATAAGTACTGGTACTTTGCTTGTACAGAGTGGAGGTGCGATACTTAGCGAGTCTTTTGGTGCGGGTAATGCAGGAGATTTAACTGTTAATGCTACTGACACAGTGCAAATGATTGGTACTTCTGCTGATAACGATCGGGTTTCCAGCAGATTGTCAGCTAATGGTTCAAATGGAGCAGCGGGAAACCTCACGATTAGTACTCGTGAGTTGCTTGTTCAGAATGGGGCGCGGGTTGTTGCGCAAACTTCTGGTAAGGGCAAGGGGGGAAATTTGACCGTTGATGCCCAAGATGTGCAAATCATTGGTAGAGGCAGTGGCTTAAGTGTTGAGGCACAGCCAAACTCAACAGGAGATGCAGGTGATCTTACACTCAGAACTAATACCTTGCTAGTCCGAGATGGGGCTACAGTAAACGTGCAGAGTAGCGGAACAGGAACCGCAGGCAACATGACATTAAATGCTCGCTCTATCCATTTAAATAACAATGCCTCACTCAGAGCCAATACACAAAGTGCTAAATTTGACCCGAATAGAGAACAGGCGACAATTAACATTGACTCACGAGATTTAATAATAGGTCGTAATAGCAATATCAGAACTGATGCCAGAGGAGTAAATGTCATCGGCGGCAACATTAATATCAATGCCGATGTCTTGGCTGCTTTTGAAAATAGCGATATTACTGCCGACTCTGATGACTTTCGTGGCGGAAATGTCAAAATCAAGACTAAAGGTATCTTTGGCATTCAGTTTCGAGATATCGCTTCCCCAAACACAAGCGACATCACCGCCACTGGAGCAACTCGCGAGTTGAGCGGTAATGTGCAAATTACTACACCTGATATTGACCCCACTCGCGGCTTAGTCGAACTCCCAATTAATCTAGTTGATGCTTCTAGGCAAATTTCCACCGCCTGCACACCTGGAACTCGGCAATTCCAAAATACATTTGTCGCAACAGGACGCGGCGGACTACCCATGAGTCCCGCTGAACCATTACAAGATTCAAGTACTGTATCTGCGTGGGTAAAATTAAGACCACAACCAGAAAACTTGGCAAACACAACGACTCAGCCAAAATCAACAGCAGTTTCAACTACTTCTATTGCTGCTACAATTCCAATTGTGGAAGCTTCTGGCTGGGTAATCGATCGCAAAGGAAACATAGAACTAGTTGCACTTCCTCAACTCAACCTCCACAGCCCTTGGCAAACACCTGCTTCCTGTCCTATATCTCAGGGAGGTGTGAAATATGGCAAAACTTCAGCTGCCAAAGCGAGTAGTTAGATTTGCGATAAC